>JANLYC010000312.1:0-1509 GCA_031365435.1 Nocardioidaceae bacterium | reverse complement strand
GCCAGCCGCGGCGTCGAAGTCCATGCCGGTAGCCCGCTCACCGGTCCAGCGGCGCCGGCGCCATCCCAGATGGGTGTTGAGGATGATCCGGCGTACATAGGCGTCAGGGTGGTCGGCCTTGGACACCTTGCGCCAGTGCCGGTAGGCGTCCGCCAGGGCCGGCTGGACCAGGTCCTCGGCGGCGTAGGAATCGGTGGTCAGGACGTACGCGAATCTCAGCAGGGCTTGACCCCGCGCCGCGACGTACGCCTCGAACAGCACCATGCCTCCTGGGGGATTGTCACTCCCTCAGATGCGATGACCCACCCGATCCGCTGCCTCAACTGCCAGAACACTCGACCCGTCCGCGGCGCCCAGCGGCGGCGTTGTCCCGGATTTCCATGATCGGATAGGTACCTGGCGCCACGCGCCCCGTTCGCATATCCGATCATGAGGAAATTGCGTCAATGTGGCGTCGTGGCGCACAAGATCAACAGTGGCCAACTCCTACCTCGGCTGCCGTTGTCCGGCCGCGGTCCCCGTAGCGGCTCGGCTGGCGTCCTGCAATCATCCGCCTAGCAGGCCTGCAATTGTCGGTGTAGCACGCCGAGAGGCTGGCGCCCGCGGCTGCCCGGCGAGAGCAACATCTGGCGGAGGATGGGGGATTCGAACCCCCGAGGGTTTCCCCAACACGCTTTCCAAGCGTGCGCACTAGGCCACTATGCGAATCCTCCGCCGGAGAGAGTACCTGAGCCGCCGCCGTGCCCCGACACCCGAGCGACGTTGGCTAGACTCCTCCGCGACCCCTCGTGCGGCGTCACCCCGCTGAACTCCCCCAGGGCCGGAAGGCAGCAAGGGTAGGCAGGCTCTGGCGGGTGTGCGAGGGGTCACTTGTGTGCTCGGACGAAGTGTGTGGTCGGACGAACTGTGTGCCCGGACGACATGTCCAGCCCCCGCACTAGGGTCGATGACGTGAAACAAGCGCTCTACCGCCGCTACCGGCCGGCCACTTTCGCCGACGTGATCGGGCAGGAGCACGTCACCGATCCGCTGCAGCAGGCGCTGACCAACGACCGCACGCACCACGCCTACCTGTTCAGCGGCCCGCGCGGCTGCGGCAAGACCACGAGCGCACGCATCATGGCCCGCTGCCTCAACTGCGAGCAGGGGCCGACGCCTACGCCATGCGGTGTCTGTGACTCGTGCGTCGGGCTCGCGCCGGGCGGCGCCGGCAGCCTCGACGTGATCGAGATCGACGCGGCCACACACGGTCTGGTCGACGACGCACGCGACCTGCGCGAGCGGGCCTTCTTCACCCCCGCCTCGTCGCGGTTCAAGGTCTACATCATCGACGAGGCCCACCTGTTGACGGCCAACGCCGCCAACGCGCTGCTCAAGATCGTCGAGGAGCCGCCGCCCCACATCAAGTTCATCTTCGCCACGACCGAACCCGAGAAGGTCATCGCGACCATCCGCTCCCGGGTCCACCACTACCCGTTCCGGCTGGTGCCGCCCGGCGTCCTTTCGACC
>JANLYC010000281.1:0-18528 GCA_031365435.1 Nocardioidaceae bacterium | reverse complement strand
TGCAGTCCTCTCCGTTGAAGATGCGGGGGTATCCCACGACGACGACCCGGGCGTTGGGCGCGTCCGTGCGGATCGCGGCGTACAGGCTGTCGAGCCGTCCCGGCAACGTGTGAGGTCTGGGAATGGGTGCGCACCAGTCATCGTGTGACTCCTCAGCACAGATCGGGACAGGATGTGACGTGCATCACTCTCGTCCTGCGGCCCGCGACTGGCAAGGGCCGCTCCGACGTCGCGAACGACACGATGCGAGGTCTTTTGCTCTATCTCACATATGAGATACCGTCAGCCTATGAGTGAGGACTACCTGAACCGGATCGGCAACCTCATCCGGGATGCCCGCAAGCACCGGGGCTACACCCAGACCCAGCTTGCCGACGTCCTCGGGACCAGCCAGAGTGCGATCAACCGCATCGAACGCGGCCACCAGAACCTCAGTCTCGAGATGCTGGCGCGCATCGGCGAAGCCCTCGACTCCGAGATCGTCTCCCTCGGTGCCCCCGGTCCCATGCACCTACGGGTCGTCGGGGGTACGCGCCTCGCCGGCTCGATCGACGTCAAGACGAGCAAGAACGCCGGAGTCGCCCTGCTGTGCGCGACCTTGTTGAACAAGGGCCGGACGACGCTGCGCAAGGTCGCGCGGATCGAGGAGGTCAACCGGATCCTCGAGGTGCTCGGCAGCATCGGCGTGAAGTGGACCTGGCTCAACGACGACAACGACCTCGAGCTCATCACCCCTGAGCTGCTCGACCTCACGAGCATCGACCAGGAAGCCGCCCGACGGACTCGCAGCATCATCATGTTCCTGGGTCCGCTGCTGCACGAGCGTGACCAGTTCGAGCTTCCGTATGCCGGCGGGTGCGACCTGGGCACCCGGACCGTCGAACCGCACATGTCGGCACTGCGTCCGTTCGGCCTCGAGGTCAAGGCGACCGAGGGGAGCTATCACGGGCAGGTGGACGCGGCCGTCGTGCCGACGCGGCCGATCGTGCTCACTGAACGAGGCGACACGGTGACCGAGAACGCGTTGCTCGCGGCCGCCCGGCACCCGGGCACCACCGTGATCCGCAACGCCAGCCCGAACTACATGGTGCAGGACCTCTGCTTCTTCCTCACCAAGCTCGGCGTTGGTATCGAAGGCATCGGGACGACGACCCTGACCGTCACGGGAGTCGCCCACATCGCCGTCGACGTCGACTACGCACCGTCGGAGGATCCGATCGAGGCGATGAGCCTGCTCGCGGCGGCCATCGTGACCGAGTCCGAGATCACGATCCGACGGGTCCCGATCGAGTTCCTCGAGATCGAGCTCGCCCTGCTGGAGGAGATGGGCTTCCAGTACGAACGCACCGACGAGTACCTTGCCGGCAACGGGCACACCCGACTGGTCGATCTCACGACGAAGCCGTCGACCCTGCACGCACCGATCGACAAGATCCACCCGATGCCGTTCCCGGGTCTCAACATCGACAACCTGCCGTTCTTCTCGATCATCGCTGCCACCGCTACCGGCCAGACGATGATCCACGACTGGGTGTACGAGAACCGCGCGATCTACCTGACCGAGCTCACCAAGCTCGGCGCCGGAGTCACCCTGCTCGACCCACACCGGGTGCTGGTCGAGGGCCCCACCCGCTGGTCGGCGGCTGAGCTGATGTGCCCGCCGGCGCTGCGGCCCGCCGTGGTCATCCTGTTGGCGATGATGGCGGCCAAGGGCACGTCCGTGCTGCGCAACGTGTATGTCATCAACCGTGGTTACGAAGATCTCGCCGAGCGACTCAACGCCCTCGGCGCACAGATCGAGACCTTCCGCGACATCTAGGCGAACCGACCTTCGGCACCTCCAGGGGAGAGCTTCCATGGGCTTCATGGCGTTCGTCGTCATCGCTGCGGGCATCCTGGCCGTCGTCGGCCTCGTGGCGTACTACAACTACACGCGCGAACAGGCCCTGATCGCGTACGCGAAGACCCAGGGTTGGACGTATCTCGACGAAGCCCCTGAGTTCGCGGAGCGATGGCAGGGCGACCCTTTCGGAAAGGGCGACCATCGGCGGACCGAGAACGCGATGGTGGGCACCTACGAGGGGTGCGACCTGGTGGCCCTCGAGTACTCCTACCAGACCCACTCGACCGATGCGAAGGGCAACCGCACGACCTCCACGCACCGGTACTCCGCGGTCGCGTTGCTGGTCCGGACTGGGTTGCCCGGCCTCGGCATTACCCCCGAGAACGGCGTGTCCCGTCTGTTCGGCCGCCTCTTCAACACAGACATCCGGCTGGAGTCGGAAGAGTTCAACCGCGCGTTCACCGTGACCAGCGACGACCGCAGGTTCGCTTCGGCCGCTCTGCATCCACGCACGATGGAGGCATTGCTGGCCTACCGGGACGTCGACTGGGACATCCGTGCCGGCGATTTCGTGTCCGTCGACTCGGGCAGCCTCGACCCCACCACGATCTCGCACCGATGCGACGCCATGCTGACCGTGCTGCGCGGACTACCGGACTTCGTCTGGGAGGATCACGGCGGACGCCCGGCCGCACTGCCCCCGGAGGTGCAAGCGTGATGCCCCTGCTCGAGGTCGATCCGTTCGGTGACCCGACGTTCTCACAGGACACGTCCGACGGCCTGCCCTGGTGGTTCAAGCTGGCACTCGGGCTCATCGTCCTCTTCGTGCTCGCGATGCCGCTCCTCTTCGTCCGGGGCCGGCGGGCGCGCAAACGTGTGATCGCGTATGTCACGTCGCAGGGCTGGACCTACCGTGACCGCGACCGCAGCCTGGCGAACCGCTGGACCGGTCCGCCGTTCGACTCAGGGTCCAACAGGCGTGCCGACAGCGTCGTGGAGGGACGGTACGCAGGGTGGCCGTTCGTCGCGTTCGTGCACCGCTATGACCGCGGCAGCGGGCAGGACGAGTCGACCTGGAGCACCCCGGTGGTCGCGTTGCTCACCGAGACCTCGCTGCCCGACCTGATGGTGGTGCGCGAGGGCAACGTCGGACGCACGCTCGGGAGGTGGCTCGACCACGACATCGAGCTCGAGTCCGACGAGTTCAACCGTGCTTTCACCGTTCGCTGCGACGACCGCAGGTTCGCGTCGGCCGTGCTCCACCCGCGCGTGATGGAGCGGCTGCTCGCATACCCCCAGGACAGCTGGGCCCTGCGCAACGGAGACCTCGTGAACCTCGGCAGCTGGAGCGGCCGACCAGAAGAGATCACCCGGCACCTCGACCAGCTTCTTGTCGTGCTCAACGGCGTTCCGGACTTCGTCTGGCAGGATCACGGGGGCGAACCGGTCGCCAGGGCTGAGGAGGTCTCGTGATCGCGGTATGGATCGCGCTCGGCGTCGTCATCGTGCTGGCGCTGATCGGCATCGTGTCCTACAACCGTTTTGTCGCGCAGCGGCAGCTCATCACCGACTCCTGGCGTGACATCGATGTGGAGCTACAGCGTCGGCACGACCTGATTCCCAACCTCGTCGCCGCGGTCAAGGGCTACGCCGCGCACGAGAAGGCCGTGCTCGAGTCCATTGCGGCCGCCCGCGCGAGCGCCATCCGGGCGGCGACAGGGACGACGGCAGATCGCGAACGTGCTGAAACTGCGGTGACCCAGCGTCTCGGCGGGCTGCTTGCGGTCGCCGAGGCCTACCCCGAGCTGAAGGCGAGCACCAACTTCCAGCAGCTTCAGCACGAGCTCGGCGAGACCGAGGACCGGCTGGCCGCGGCCCGGCGCTTCTACAACGGCAACGTCCGCGACTACAACACCCGGGTGCAGGCGTTCCCGTCCCGCGTGGTCGCGTCGATGGGTCACTTCGAGCTGGCGTCGTTCTTCGAGATCGCCGACGCGTCGATCACCGAGCCGGTCGCGGTCTCGTTTCCCTCTGAGGGCGATGCACCGGCGCCGGGCGCCGGCTAGTCGGGTGTCAGCCGAACAGCTCGTCGATGTAGCTGCGCGACTGCTTGGTCGCTGCGTAGTCGTGGGGCGGCGTCATCCCCGGCACGATCCGCGGGAGCGGCTGCGTCCCCGGCCCGGACGAGACGTGCCAGTCGTTTTCCTGTTCGATGAGGATGCCGAGGTCGATCCGCGCCAGAAACAGGCCCTCGCACGACGTGCACTGCGCGACCGTGACGCCGCCTCGCCGATGCTCGACCATCTCAGCACTGCACTGGGGACATGTCATTGCGGCCATGCCCCACCGTAACGCGTCATACTTGCCAGCTGTGAGCGGGACACGGAGGTCCGGCCGGACCCGCAGGGCTGCGGACTACCCCTTCTTCGAGTCTGCGGGACTGCCCGTCGCCTTCGCTCATCGTGGCGGCGCGCAAAGTGGTGACCGGGTCGGACTCGAGAACACCATGCGCGCCTTCGAGACCGCGGTCGCCCTTGGCTACCGCCACGTCGAGACCGATGTCCACGTCACCCGTGACGGTGTCTTGATCGCCTTTCACGATCCGATCCTGGACCGCGTGACCGACGTCACCGGCGTTGTGGCCCAGCTCGACTACGACGTGATCGCGCAGGCCCGGATCGGTGGTCGGGAGGCGATACCACTGCTCAGCGACATCCTGACAACCTGGACCGACGTGCGCATCAACATCGATGCCAAGTCCGATGCCGCCGTCGAGCCGTTGGCACGTTGCATCGAGGAACACCGGGCCTGGGACCGGGTGTGTGTCGCGACGTTCTCCGCGCGCCGTCTGCACCGGCTCCGTCAGCGTCTCGACCCGCGGGTCCCCACGGCGTACTCCCTGCCAGGAGTGGCCGCCCTTCGGCTGCTGCCGACCCGTCGGCTGCGGTCGTTGGCGGGCGCGCACGGGCTCGCCGCGCAGGTACCGACACGACGTTGGCGCCTGGAGATCGTCACGCCGGCGTTCGTCCAGCGCATGCACGAGCTCGGCAAACAGGTCCACGTCTGGACGATCGACGACCCGGACGAGATGCATCGGCTCCTCGACCTCGGCGTCGACGCGATCATGACCGATCGCCTCGAGCTCCTCCGTCGGGTCTTCGAGTCCCGTGGCATCTGGCGCGGCTGATCTTCCTTTTGTGTCCGTTAAGGGTGTAGATACGGCATGATGGGGAACACCGTATGTCGGGGTGCGCGCTGCGGTCTGACGGCGATCCCTCAGCCGAATCTCAGGCCACTGGGGAATCATCGGGGCCACGGGGAATCATCGAGGATCTTCGGTCGTTGGCACCGTTGTCATCGCTGGCAGCGTGGCGATGGTTGATGCCGTTGTGGCAGCCCGGCAATCCAGGGTCGCGGCGGCGCCGAATGTCACCTGAGCAACCACCGGACAACGGGGAATCAAGCACCTACAGGAGCGGGGAGTCACACCACATGTCAGAGCGAGCAACCCTTCGAGGTTCACGGCTGGGCGGCACGTCCTTCGAGGACGAGAGCGGCATCGAGTTCGCACCGCGCCAGCGCGTCGTCTACGACTGCCCGAACGGCCATGACTTCGACATCCCGATGGCCGCCGAGGCGGAGATCCCGTTCACATGGGAATGCCCGCGGTGTGGGGCTGAGTCTCGCCAGCGTGATGGACAGCAGCCCGAGGCCAAGGCGGACAAGCCTGCTCGCACGCACTGGGACATGCTCCTCGAGCGCCGTTCGATCACTGAGCTGGAGGACATCCTCTCCGAGCGGCTCGAGCTGCTCCGGACCGGCGTGATCGGCCCGGCCCACCTGCACCGTCGCGGCAAGGCGAAGAAGTCGGCCTGACCGACCTCGTCGGCGGCTGGGCGCCTCACTCGTCCGGACGATAGATCTGATGCACGCCGCGGCGCCTGCGAACGGTGCCGCCGGCCCCCCTGAGTGCTCGCCGGGCGATGACCGCACCGAGTACCTTGCGCGCGATCGGTCGTGTGAACGGCAGCACGAAGAAGAACCCGAAGACGTCGGTGACGAATCCTGGTGTCAGCAGGAGCGTCCCGCCGATCAGGACGAGCGCCGCGTCGCCGAGCTGGCGACCGGGTAGCTGCCCGGTCCGGAATGCCTCGTTCAGCGCGATCCAGGCGCGACGGCCCTCACGTTTGACCAGCCATGCGCCGAACACGGATTCCGCGATCAGCAGCAACAATGTGGGTATCGCGCCGATCTGCTGACCGACCTGGATGATCACGTAGATCTCGAGGATCGGTAGCCCGATGAACAGGGCGAACAGGATCAGGGGCATCGAGGTGACCTCGCTTCACGGGTTTTCCACGGGTCGGCGCGACAGGCGTCGCGCCTGGTCCAACCGATGACGGATCCCCCACTGGGTGATCTTGAGCAGCGCTTCCCGGACGATGTCACCGGTCATCTTCGATTCACCGTACACGCGCTCCACGAAGGTGATCGGAACCTCGACCACCGAGAAGCCGGCCTGGACGGTGCGGCGAGCCAGGTCGACCTGGAAGCAGTACCCCTGCGACGTGACGGTCTGGAGGTCGATCGCGGCGAGCGTCGTACGGCGGAAGGCCCGGAAGCCCCCGGTGGCGTCACGCAACCCCAAGCCGAGCGCGAACCGCACATATGCGTTGCCGCCGCGGGACAGCCACTCACGCCGCCGGGGCCAGTTGACGACCCGACCGCCTGGCACCCACCGGGCACCTAGCACGAGATCGGCCCCCGGCAGAGCGTCCAGCAGGCGCGGCAGCTGCTCCGGCAGGTGCGAGCCGTCGGCGTCCATCTCGACGAGCACGTCGTAGCCGTCAGCGAGACCCCACCCGAAACCGGCCAGGTAGGCCGCACCGAGGCCCGCCTTCTCGGTGCGATGCAGGACGTGGACTGAGCCGTCGTGCTCGGCGATCTTGTCGGCGATGGCACCGGTGCCGTCAGGTGAGCCGTCGTCGACCACCAAGACGTCGACCTCGGGCACCGACCCGCGGACCCGGTCGACGATCAGCTCGAGGTTCTCGGCTTCGTTGTAGGTGGGGATGATCACGAGACACCGCTCGCCCGACGGCAACGGGGCCATCACGCTTCGATCCTGGCGATGGAGCGGCGGGCCTCCCAGCGGTTGAGCACGACGACGGCCAGGGCGAGAGCACACAGCGCGAGCTCGACCCACAGGCCCACGCGCAGTCCTAAGGTGATGCCGTTCCCGAGGGTCACACGCTCGTCGAGCACGGCCCTCGTCTTCTGCGGTGTCTGTGTCACTACGGTCCCGTCCGGAGCGATGATGCCGCTGATGCCGTCCGTCGCAGCGACGACGACATAGCGGCCGGTCTCGATGGCACGGTACCGGGAGATGGCGAACTGCTGCTCGAGCTGTCCCGTACCGGTGTAGGTGGCGTTGTTCGTCTGGACGACGAGCAGCTGGCCACCTTGTTCGATCGCGTCGCGCACCAGGCCGTCATACGCGACCTCGAAGCAGATGACGTCACCGACGCGGACCGTCCCGAGCTGCAGCACACTGTCGAACTGCCCGGGCGAGAAGTCCCGGGGGATCTGCGAGAGCCGGCTGATGAACTTCGTGAGGAAGCCGTGAAACGGGATGTACTCGCCGAACGGCACCGGATGCCGCTTGACGTACTGCTCCCCCGCGCCGGTGGTGGGACTCCACACGATCCCCATGTTGCGCACGTGCGTCGGACCGGGTCCGTCGACGACCGCCCCGACGAGGGTCGGAACTCCGATCGCCTTCACCGCGCTGTCGATCTCGTCGTAGGCCGAGCGGTCCGAGTACGGGTCGATGTCCGTCGCGTTCTCGGGCCAGATGACGATGTCCGGCTTCGGCGCCTCGCCGGCCCGGACGCGACGGGCGAAGTCGAAGGTCGCCTCGACGTGGTTGTCGAGAACGGCTCGCCGTTCGGCAAACGGGTCCATCCCCTCCCCGGGCACGTTCCCCTGCACGGCGGCGACCTGGGTGAAGCCGGCTGCCCCCGCGATCCCCGTCGGCAACGCGAGGCTTCCGACCGCGACCGCCAGCACGGCCGTGGCGCTGATGAGGCCTCGGCGGGTGTGGTCCCGGCGTTCCACGACGTCGACCAGGACCGCCACCCCGAGCACCAGCAGGAACGACACCAAGGACGTACCGCCGACCCGACCCCAGCGGTCGAACGGGGTGTCGACGAGGCCGAACGCGAGCGTCCCCCAGGGCAGGCCGCCGAAGGGCACCGTGCCACGTAACGCCTCGGCGCCGACCCAGGTCAGGGCGAAGGTGACCGGCCACCACCGGGCGGGACGCAGCCACGCCCATGTCAGGCCCAGCAACGCGTAGAACAGCGCTTCGAGGAAGGCGAGGGCGACCCACGCATCGGGTCCGATGATCGTGATCCAGCGCATCAGCGGAAGCATGAAGCCCATACCGAACCCGAGGCCGGCCAGCAGCCCGGCGCGACCGGTGACGCCACGTACGCTCACCATCAGGCCGGCGAGCCCGAACGGCATCAGCCAGACGAGATCGAACGGTGGAAAGGCGAGGGCCACGAGCAGCCCGGAGAACGTCGACCCGGCCGCGCGGCCCAGCGTCGCCAAGCGAGGGGCTGCGGGCACGCGGACGACACTACCCGCTGAGCATCAAGATCCGGACACGGTAAGAGCTCGACCTCCTTCGGACCGAACGTGCCTCCACTGGCTGTGAAGAAACACGCCCGTTGTCTACTGGCGATCGAGCTCATTCCGGGTCCACTCCGTCGATGGCGGATCGCTCCCGAACCGTCGCGCCGCTGCTGAGTTTGGATCGAAAACCAGGTTGCGCGACCACTCGGGTGCTGACGCCATCGTCGGCCTGCTCAGTGCACGGCGCAGACTCTGCCAACGTCCGGGGGTGGTGTCAACTGGTTCGTGACCTGCGTCTTTGTTCAAACGGGCAGGTCAAGTGGGCTGTGTATTCGCTGAGAATTCACCCGCCGTTTTCGGAGCCTGCGGCGTGTCCGTGGCAACACGCCGACCCTCCGTCACTGGTCAGTCTCAGAGAGTGATCGCGGCGATGAAGGCTGGGCCGGGACGACCACGGTACCGGTGGCTGTCGTCGCGACGACGGGTTCTGCCAGCACTTCGGCCGCGGACTCGCCCCGCTCGGGTCGGCCCCGGCAGATCACGCGGACGGTGAGCTCGATCGTGCGCGACCGGTGACCGACGCGAGTGACGACGGCCTCGACCTCGAGCACGTCACCAGCGCGCACCGGAGACCGGAACTGCACGTCGGAGTACGACGCGAACAGGCCCTCGTCGCCATCGGTACGGATGCACACCTCGGTGGCGACGTCACCGAAGAGCCCGAGGCTGTAGGCGCCGTCGACGAGGTTGCCGGCGTAGTGCGCGTGCGAGTACGGGACATACCTGCGGTGGACAACGGTCAGACCGGTGCGTGGGTCCGGTGTGGGAGTGGCTTCGTTCATGCGGATGCCTTCCGGGTCGATGACGTCGCGGTCGCGCCGACGACTCTGTGGACGAGATAGCTGGCGACCTCACCAGGTGTGGTCCCTCGACCGAACACCTTGTCGACCCCGAGACCCGCAGCCTGCTTCTCCTCGAACCGGGGACCGCCGACCAGAAGCACGGGTCGCTCGGCCGCCGGATAGGCCTCGCGGAACGCTGCCGACATCTCCTTGGTGTTGAGGATGTGGGCATCGCGTTGCGTGACCACCTGTGAGACCAGCACCGCGTCGGCCTTCTCGACCCGCGCGCGCTCGACGAGCTCAGGCACCGAGACCTGGGCGCCGAGGTTGACCACCTTGAGCTCGCGGTAGTACTCCAGCCCCTTCTCCCCGGCGAAACCCTTGATGTTGAGGATCGCGTCGATGCCGACAGTGTGGGCGTCGCTGCCGATGCAGGCTCCCACGACGACCACGCGCCGACGCAGCGCCTTCTTGACGGCGGCGTTGACCTCCTTGGGCGTCAGGAGGGGGTAGTCGCGTTCGACCACCTCGACGAGGCTGGTGTCGACGAGGTGGTTGCACCGGCCGTACACCACGAAGAACGTGAAGTCCGGCCCCATGGCCTTGGCGTGCACCACCAGCGCGGGATCGATCCCCATCTTGTGGGCGAGCTGCGTGGCGGCGCCCTCGGCACGCTTGTCGTGCGGCATCGGCAGCGTGAACGACACCTGCATCATGCCGTCGCCCGTGGTGTCGCCGTACGGACGGAGGATCGACTGCTGCGACTTGTTGTGCGTGCTCATGACTCCTCCAGGAGGGCCGTCGCGGGGTTGTAGTAGTCGGGCGCCTTCACGGCCACGCCCTCGAGACCCTTACCGGCGTCGGCAGGCCGCTTCATGAGACCGAACGTGCCGTCGGCGATGGCGTCGAGGAGCCCGTGCTCGTGGTCGAGGATCTGCTCGAGCAGCTCGAGGGACTCGGCCAGGACCTGGTTGGCCCGCGAGGCGATGAACCCGCCTGGGCGAGGCGCGAAGTCTTCGGCCAGCCGACCGGCCGCGTTCACGACGTACTTCACGTTCTGCACGGCCAGGTCGCGGTCGGAGAGCCAGGGTGTCACGACGGCCTCGGTCATCATCCCGACCAGCAGGATGTCCTGGTCCGTCATCGCGCCCGCGAGGTTGAAGAAGCCGTCGAGCAGATAGCCGCGAAACACGTCGCCGGTCATGTGCCGGGTCGGCGGCATCCACTTCAGCGGCGCCTTGGGGAACAGGGTGCGGGCCAGCAGAGCGTGCGCGAGCTCGAGCCGGAAGCTGTCCGGGACAGCTGGATCGATCTCGAAGGCGTGTCCGAGACCGAGCTGCCAGTCGGCCAGGCCGGCCTCCTTGGCGAAGTACTCGTTGAGGAGCTGACTGACGGTGACCGTGTGGGCGGCTTCGAGGGCGTCGGCGGTGGTGAGGTAGTTGTCCTCGCCCGTGTTGATGATGATCCCGGCACGGGCGTGGACCTGGCGGCTGAAGCGCTGGTCGACGAAGGTGCGGATCGGGTTGATGTCACGGAAGAGGATGCCGTACATCGAGTCGTTGAGCATCATGTCGAGCCGCTCCAGACCCGCGAGCGTGGCGATCTCCGGCATGCAGAGGCCGGACGCGTAGTTGGTCAGCCGCACGTAGCGGCCGAGCTCTTTGCTGGTCTCGTCCAGCGCGGCTCGCATGAGCCGGAAGTTCTCCTGCGTCGCGTAGGTGCCCGCGAAGCCCTCGCGGGTGGCACCCTCGGGGACGTAGTCGAGCAGCGACTGCCCGGTGGAGCGGATGACCGCGATGATGTCGGCCCCCTCGCGGGCGGCGTTCTGCGCCTGCGGCATGTCCTCGTAGATGTCGCCGGTGGCCACGATGAGGTAGATCCACGGTTTGCGTTCGGGGTCTCCCCACCGCTTGATGAGCCGCTCGCGCTCGGCGCGGCGGGCGTCGATACGCCTGATGCCCGCGCCGACGTGCTTGCGCGCTCCTGTCGTCGCCTTGTTCGCGTCGCGACCTTCGGGGATTCGGAACCGTACCTCGCCGACGGCGGCCCGCTGGGCTAGCGTCAGCAGGTCGTTGTCCTCCCGCGCGAGCGCGTCCCACACCGGTAGCGCGACCCCGTGCTCGAGCCCGACATCGGCACGGACCGCGTCGACGAGTCGGTTGACCCACGGGGTTCCGTCCGGGTCGGCACCGGCGAGTCCGGCCAGGCGGAGCGTCGCACGTTCGACCGAGACAGTCGTATGCCGCTGGGCCAGCCGGACGATGGGCCGGCCGGCCTTCTTGGCCAGGCTGCGGGCTGCCTTGACCAGCTGCGGGTCGAGGTCGAGGTGGGGGCGCACCCGGCTCGGGGCGCTCGGGCGGGGTGTCATGCGGAGTCCTCTGCGGAGTAGACGGTGACGCCTGCGACGACGGTCTGGATGCACGTCGGCAGTGGGTGGTCAGGTTGGAGATCCGGGAGCAAGGTGTCGCCGCGCTCGGCACCGAGGTCCCAGACGGCGTACGACGCCTGCGCTCCCGGGACGAGTCGGCCGGCCCGGTCGTCGCCACGAGCCTGGTGCCCGCCGCAGGTGTGGGCCCGGAACGCGGTCGGCACCGACAGCCGCTGGCTCTCGTCGTGGTGGTAGGCCGCCGCCCGAATGCCGGCCCACGGGTTCAGCGGCGTGATCGGGCTGTCGGAGCCGAAGGCCAGCACGACACCTGCCCGCTGCATGCTGCCGAACGGGTTCATCGGCAGCGCCCGCGCGGCGCCGAGCCGTCGTTCGTAGAGCTCGTCGGGGGCGCCCCAGGCCGCGTCGAACGCCGGTTGCACGCTCGCGACCACCCCGAGCCGGGCGAGCGTCGCCACGTCCTGGGGACTCGGCATCTCGACGTGCTCGAGTCGGTGCCGCGCGGCAACGACGGACTCGACGCCGACCTTGTCTGCCGCCTGCTCGAAGCCCGCGACGACCTCGGCCATGGCCCGGTCTCCGATCACGTGGAAGCCCGCCTGCAGCCGGCGCTCGCTGCAGTGCACCACGTGCTCGGCGATCTGGTGCCGATCGAGATAGAGGTGACCCGACGTTTCCGCGTCGGCGTACCGGCCGTGCAGGCAGGCAGTGTGCGAGCCGACGGCGCCGTCGACGCAGAGGTCCCCGGCGAAGCCCTGCAGGCCGTCAGCAGTCGGGTCCTCGACGTCACCGCCGAGAAGTGCTCCCCAGTACGGGACGACCTCGGGCGACGGCGTGGTCGACGCGATCTCGCGGAGCGTGGCGAAGTCCGAGAACGGCGCGATGTGAGGTGCGTTCAGCTCATGAACCGACGTGAGGCCCTGGCTGGCCGCGTGGGCCAACGACAGGCGCAGTGCCTGTTCGCGGTCTGCCGGGCTCCAGAGGTGGTGTGTCACCGCCCGGGCGGCGTGATGGGCGTCCCGGGCGACGAGGCCATCCCCTCGCCAGCCGTCCCGCCCCAGGATCGAAGGGTCTCGGCCGAGCAGGGCGCTGGACACGACGGCCGAGTGCGAGTCCACCCGGGCGACATACGCGACGCGCCTGCCCACGGCCCGGTCGAGCTCGGCGCTGGTGATCGGTCGCTGCTCGGGCCACAGCGTCTCGTCCCAGCCGTAGGCGAAGAGCACGGCCGCGCCGTGGCCGCGCCCGAACGCCGAGAGCAGGTCGAGCGCCTCGGCGAGCGAGGCCGCCGCGCCCAGGTCGAGCGACTGGAGCGCGAAACCCGTCTGAGCCAGGTGCACGTGAGCGTCCACGAAACCGGGGGTGACCAGTGCGCCATCGAGATCGACCACCCGGTCGGCGGTGTCGACATAAGTCGATGCCGCGTCGGCGTCGCCGACCCAGGCGACGGACCCGTCCACGGTGAGCATCGCCGTGGCCGACGGGGCGTGGGGTGTGTAGATGCGGCCACCACGGAGCAGGACCCGCCGCGCGATTGGGAAGGACGTCATCAGCCCATCATCCTGCGGTGGTCGTCGCCGCTGACCCGGGGCCAGCCGTCTCGCCGTCGAGCCGCGACTCGAACAGGGCGCGGACGCCGGGATGCTTCCTGACCAGGTCGACTGCGTAGTCGGCGTGGCCCGGCACGTAGCCGTTGCCGATCAGCATCGTGACGTCGGCGGCCAGCCCCTCGGCGCCGAGCGCGGCCGCTGTGAACGACGTGGCCATCGAGAAGAAGATCACGGTGCCGCCCTGCGACGTGGACAAGATCGCGCCACCCTCGCAGCCGGGGACGTCGACACAGACCACGGTCACGTCGGCCGGGCCACCGGCGGCGCTGACAGCCGCCGAGAGGCCTACCGGGTCGCGGGCATCGGCCAGCGTGATCTCGTCGGCCAGTCCCTTGTCGGCCAGCAGGTCCACCTCTGCCTGGACGGGTACGACGGCGATCGTCCTGCCCGCGCCCGCCTGCGCGGCGGCGGCCAGGGACAGGGAGCCGCTCTTGCCGGCACCACCGATGACGCACACGGTCGGGGCCGGGCCCTGCGCGACGTACCCGGCCACGACCCGGGCGGTCAGCGCCGGGGCACCGCACACGTCCATCACGGCCAGGGCGAGCGGCGTGGGCAGGTCGGAGGGCAACCGGGCGGCGATGGTACGCCCGAACAAGATGGCGTAGCCGGCGCACGGGACCTGCTCGCTCAGCCCGTCCCATGCGGCCAGGTCGTCGGTGATGACCAGCGGGGTCAGGGTCAGGGACACCAGGGTCGTGATCTCGTCGCCGACCGACAGACCGAGCGTGGCAGCCGGTCCGACGTCGGCGACGGTGCCGGTGAGCATGCCTCCGGAACCGGTCACCGGATTGTGCATCTTGCCCCGGTTACGGATGATGTCAAGCACCTCTGCCCTGATCGCCTCCCCGTCGCCAGCGTGCTTGGTGGACAGCTGTCGGTACGACGCGGCGTCGAGATTGAGGCGGTGCACGTCGACGCGCATCTCATCCGGTGCCAGGCGGGGGCTGGTGTCGAGCCGCTCGGCCGCCTGCGGCAGGACACCCGGCGGCGCGAGCACCCGGTGCAGACCGGTCGGGTCGCTGACGTCACCCATCAAGAGAACCTCCGGACATAATCGCGTCTGAACCGCAAGACTTGCGGCGCGGCGTTGCTGACGCCGTACATTCTCCCGTACTCTGGCATGAGAAAGACGTACGACACAAACAGTCGACACCGCCATGGCCGCCGTCGAGACGACAGGCGCGCCCCCATCTGAGGTGACCATGACACAGCAGCAGGGCCTGCAACAGCCGTACCCCTACACGCGGGTGGAGCTGGTCGAGCCCGACTGGACCCGCTTCCCGGGGTGGCGCGACGTCACCGCCGAGGACTGGGCGTCGGTGCAGTGGCAGCGGGCGCACTGCGTGAAGAACCTCAAGCAGCTGCGCGCGCTGCTGGGCGACCTCATCGAGGACCGGTTCTACGCCGACCTCGAGCGCGACCAGGCCGAGCGCGCGACGATGTCGATGCTCGTGCCCCCGCAGATGCTCAACACGATGGTGCCGCACGCGACGCCGACGACAGACCTGCTGTACGCCGACCCGGTACGCCGCTACATGCTGCCGGTCTTCTCCGACCGTCGCACGGACTGGCCGAGCCACCCCCACGCGACGCGCGACAGCTTGCACGAGCACGACATGTGGGTCGCCGAGGGGCTCACGCACCGTTACCCCACCAAGGTGTTGGCCGAGCTGTTGCCGACCTGCCCCCAGTACTGCGGTCACTGCACCCGGATGGACCTCGTGGGCAACTCGACCCCGGTCATCGACAAGCTCAAGTTCAACCTCAAGCCGAACGACCGCATCGACGCGATGCTGGACTACCTGCGCAACAACCCCGGCGTCCGGGATGTCGTGGTCTCCGGGGGCGACGTGGCCAACATGCCCTGGGCCCGGCTCGAAGCTTTCGTCGACCAGGTTCTCGACGTCGACAACATCCGCGACATCCGGCTCGCCACCAAGGCCTTGATGGGGCTCCCCCAGCACTGGCTGCAGGACGAGGTACGCGCCGGCATGGAGCGGCTGGCGACCAAGGCGCGTGAGCGCGACGCCTCGATCGCGATCCACACGCACGTCAACCACGCCAACTCCGTGACCCCGATGGTGGCCAAGGCCACCCGGGCCATGCTCGACACCGGCATCCGCGACGTCCGCAACCAGGGCGTCCTGATGGGTGGGATCAACGACGACCCGCACACGCTGCTCGATCTGTGCTTCGCGCTGCTCGACGGTGCGCAGATCATGCCGTACTACTTCTACATGTGCGACATGATCCCGTTCAGCGAGCACTGGCGCGTCTCGGTTGCGAGGGCGCAGGAGCTGCAACACGGGATCATGGGCTACCTCCCCGGTTTCGCGACCCCGCGCATCGTGTGTGACGTCCCGTTCGTGGGCAAGCGCTGGGTGCACCAGCTCGAGTCGTACGACCGCACGCACGGCATCTCGTACTGGACGAAGAACTACCGGACGTCCATCGAGAGCACCGATCCCGACGCCTTGACGCGGACCTACGAGTACTTCGACCCGATCCACACCCTGCCGCAAGCGGGTCAGGACTGGTGGAAGCAGCACGCCGGAGACGTGTTGGCTGCCGCCGAGGAGGCCGCCAAGGCGTCCCGTGAGGCCGCGGAGTCCCAGAAGGCGCTGCCGCTCGTCTGAGCGGCTGGGCGCGCCTACAGCTGGGGCGGGCGGTGTTCGTACGGCGTCGAGAGCACGATCGTGGTCCGTGTGGACACGTTCGCCCTGGACCTGATCCGCGCCAGCAGGTCCTCGAGGTCGATCGGCACCGCCACCCGGACCTTGAGGATGTAAGACTCGTCGCCCGCCACCGAATGACAGGCCTCGATCTCGGGGATGTCGGCCAGCCGCTCGGGTGAGTCGTCGGGCTGTGACGGGTCGATCGGACGGATCGAGATGAAGGCCGTCAGCGGCAACCCGACCTCGGCGAAGTCGATGCTCGCGCCGTAACCGCGGATCACACCGCGCTGCTCCAGCCTCTTGACGCGCTGGTGGACCGCCGAGGTCGACAATCCGGTGGCCTTGCCGAGATCGGTGAACGACATCCGCCCATCAGCTGCCAGCAACCGGCAGATCAGGCGGTCGACGGCCTCGACCGAACGGTCCGGCGGCATGTCAGCCCGCCAGCACGGTGAGCTGGCGGCTGGTGGTGTTGAGGCGTTCGACACCGTCGCCCGTCGTGACCACGATGTCCTCGATGCGGGCCCCGTGCCGGCCGGAGAGGTAGATGCCGGGTTCGATCGAGAACGCCATGCCGGGTTCGAGCAACAACTGGTTGCCCTCGACGATGTACGGCTCCTCATGCGTCTCGAGCCCGATGCCGTGGCCCGTGCGATGGACGAAGAACTCGCCGAAGCCTGCGTCGGTGATCACCTGACGGCCGATCCGGTCCACCGACTCGGCCGAGACACCAGGTTTGGCGTAGTCGCACTGGGTGCGCTGAGCCTCCAGGAGCACTTCGTAGTACTCCTTGACCTCGGTGGCGGGTTCCCCACCGACGACGTAGGTACGGGTCGAGTCGGAGCAGTAGCCGTCCGACGTCGAGCCGCCGATGTCGATGACCACCGAGTCCCCCGCCTCGATGACGCGGTCGGAGACCGAGTGGTGCGGCGAGGCGCCGTTCGGCCCCGAACCGACGATCACGAAGTCGGCACTGACGTGTCCCTCGTCGATGATCGCGGCGGCGATCAGGCTCGCACATTCACGCTCGGTACGCCCCACCCGCAGGAACTCCCCCATCCGCTGGTGCACCCGGTCGATAGCCTGCCCAGCCTGGCGTAAGGACGCGACCTCGTCGGCACCCTTGCGCATCCGCAGGTCACTGATCAGCGAGCCGGCCGCAACCAGCCGGGACTGCGCCAGACGGTCGGTCAACGTGAACACCCGCACGCTCCACATGTGGTCATCGACGGCGACCGTCCCGGCCCCGTCCAGGAAGGAAACGGCCATCCCGTATGCGTCGTCGGTCTCGCCGTGCGTGACCACCTCCATGCCCGCCAACGCGCCGGCAGAGCGCTGCGCCTCGGCCACCTCGAGTGCGGGGACCAGCAGCCGTGGGTCGTCCGCAGCAGTCACGACGAGCGCGGTGAGCCGCTCGAGTGGCTGGGCGTCGTACCCCGCGAGGTAGCGAAGGTCAGAGCCCGGGGTCACGATCAGGCCGTCCACGCCGGCAGCGGTCATGGCCTGCTGGACCCGGCGGATGCGCGAGGCGACGTCTGCTGTCATGGCCCAAGCCTAGTGTCGAGACGGTGCCACTGGTCGCCTGAAGACGGCCCGCCAGCGCATCAGGTGACGATCAGCCAGGTCCGGTACGAGCTCGACGGACACCACGTCGAACGCGTCTGCGCTGCCGGGCGCGGCGAAGCTCTCGATCTCGGAGCGGTCCAACGGCCAGGGTGGACCTTGGAGCAGGAAGGCCTCGTCCGCCGGCCCCTCTCGCACGTTCGAGACCACCAGCAGGGTGCCCCCCGGCGCGACCAGCGAGCGCACCTGTGTGATGGCACTTGCACGCATGCTGAGCGGCAGCGACTGCACGGTGATCGCTTCGACGACCAGGTCGAACGCGCCCCGCCAGGCCCCGGGCAGCTCCAGCAGGTCTGCGACGACGTACGTGACCGCAGACCCGGGATGGCGTTGCCGTGCCTGGTCGACGGCGGTCGGAGCGACGTCGAAGGCCGTCGTGGCGTAGCCCAGCTCGGCGAGCAGCTCAGCGTCCCGTCCCAGTCCACAGCCGACGACAACAGCGCGCTGCCCGGTGCCGTCCCCGCGTTCGCGCGCCCATCGCTCCAGCGGTTCTGTCGGCGCCGGCCGGTCCCACGGTACGTCCAGGTCACCGTTGGCGGCCGCGGCGTAGAGGTCCTCGAACCATCCCGTCGCATCGCCCCGTGCCAGCGACTGGGCGATCAGGTCCCCGACCCGACGACGGTCATCGGTCGAACCGGTCTCGGTCATGTGTACCTCCAGCTCGGTGCCGGGCGAGGCGGCGCAGCCCCCATGACATCATCATCCAATGCCGCAACGACTCATGCTCCTCGACACCGCGTCGTTGTACTTCCGCGCGTTCTTCGGGGTGCCGGACATGCGGGCACCGGACGGGACGCCCGTCAATGCGGTCCGCGGGCTGCTCGACTTCATCGCCCGCCTGGTCTCGACGCACGAGCCCACCCACCTCGTCTGCTGCTGGGACAACGACTGGCGCCCGCAGTGGCGG
>JANLYC010000255.1:0-3852 GCA_031365435.1 Nocardioidaceae bacterium | reverse complement strand
CGCGATCAAGGCCCGCGACGCAATCAGCTGACGGTTGCTTCCGGGCGTGGCCGACTGCACGACCTCGGCTGCCACGGTGGCCAGGCGATCGGCGTCATCGGCTGCGGCGAAGTACCGACCCAGAAATCCCAGCGCCCCGCTGCGTCCGCCGCCACCCAGGACGCACTCGATCGTCAGGTCGTCCTCGCCCGGCAGCGCCGCCTCGATCGTGCGCAGATAGATCTCGGGATCGATCCGCGCGTCGAACAGACCCTCCCGCAGCGAGCCCCACACCACAGCCCGAGCCACCGGGTCGTCGATCCGGGGGAGCAGGGTGGGCAGCCGCGAGACGGAGCCGGCGTCGAGGGAGATCTTGGCCCAGGTCTCGTCGCCTGAGTCGGGCAGCACCAGGCCGTCGGGGTCGCGCCGGCCGAGCTCGACCGTGACGCTGTCCGAGTTCAGCACCACCGGCGTCGACGTGGCCCCGCCCTCGGCGTCGTACGACGTGAGCGTGAACGCGTGGGGCCTCGCCACCGGTTCGGGAGAGCCGTTCTGGCGGTGGATCACCACCTCGTTCGTACCCTCGACTATCTCGACGGTCAGCGTGTCGACGCCCTGGGTTCGCAGCCAGGCCGACGCCCAGGCACGGACGTCCCGGTCTGACGCCTGGTCCCAGGACTCGAGCAGGTCGTCGAGCCTGGCGTTGCCGAACCGGTGCTTGGTCAGGTGATCGACGACGCCGGCGATGAACGCATCCTCACCGACGTAGGCGTTGAGCTGACGCAGCGCGGAGGCACCCTTGCTGTAGGAGATCCCGTCGAAGTCGGAGAGCGCCTGCTTCGCGTCGGCCGCGCCGTTACCCGCGATGGGGTGGCTCGAGGAGCGCTGATCCGCGGTGAGGCCCCAGGCCTTGGTCTTGAGGGCGTACTCGGACCACACGTCGTCGAACCGGGTGGCGTTGGCAGTGGTGCGATAGCCCATGTACTCGGCGAACGACTCGTTGAGCCACAGGTCGTCCCACCAGGTCATCGTGACCAGGTCGCCGAACCACTGGTGCGCCATCTCGTGCGCCACCACCATGGCGCGCGTGGCGCGCAGCGAGTCCGTCGCCTCGGTCTTGAAGACGAAGAAGTCGTCGAACGTGACACACCCGGGGTTCTCCATGGCACCGGCGTTGAACTGCGGCACGAAGGCCTGGTGATAGTCGCCGAACGGGTAGCGAATCCCGAACAGCCGGTGGTACTCGTCGAAGCACTGCGCCGTGACCGTGAAGAGCTCGTCCGCGTCCTTGTCCAGGTGTGGCGCCAGGGACTGCCGGCAGTGCAGGCCGAGCGTCATACCGTCGTGCTCACGCGTCAGCGAGTAGTAGGGCCCGGCCACCAACGTGACGAAATACGTCGACAGCGGATGCGTCTCGGCCAGGCTCCACCGTCCGGGCGCGGTCTGGGTCGCCGCTCCGTTGCCCAGCACGACCCAGTCGGTGGGAGCTGAAACGCTGACGCGGTAGATCGCCTTGAGGTCGGGCTGGTCGAAGCAGGCGAAGATCCGCGGCGCGGCAGGCAGGAACGCCATGGCGTACAGGTATGGCTGCTTGTCCTCCGGGTCGACCGTGCGGTGCATGCCTTCGCCGTCGCGCGAGTACGCCATCAAGGCGTCCACGACGAGGAGGTTGTCGTCCGCGAGACCGTCGAGCCGGAGTCGCCCCTCCTCGATGGACGCGACATCGACGGACTCACCGTTCAGCGTGACCGAGGAGACCTCGGCTGCCTGCACGTCGAGGAAGGTGGCGCTCCCGTCCAGGCTGCGAAAGGCGATCTGTGTTCGCGATCCGAAGTGGTCGGGACCACGGGTCAGGTCCAGGTCGATGTCGTAGGAGTCGACAGAGATCGCGGCCGCTCGATCGGCGGCTTCGGTGGCGGTGAGACTGCGCATTCCGACACCCTAAGGGGCGACCGCAGGTAGGCGCGCGACCATGACCGCGAGACCGGTGCACAGCGTGGCCAGAACGCACCAGGTGACCGCGACGCCGGTCAGGTCCAACAGCGCGGCGCCGACCGAGGGTGCGAGCACCGCCGCGACTCCCCAGCTCGTCCCGAAAGCCGCAAGGTAGCGGGCACGATGGGCGATCGGCGCCACCGCGGCCACCGCCGTCATGAGGTGGCCGATCACGAGCAGGTCGCCGAAGCCGACGACCACGGTCGCCAACGCGTATGCCGAGAGGGTGGACGCCACGGCATAGCCGGCCAGCCCAGCCGCCATCAGCAGGTAGCCGGTCCTGAGCATGCGCTGCCGACTCAGCCGGCGAATGCGAGCATGGCGCAGCACCGGCTGCCCGGCGATGAATGTGAGTGCCGACGTCGTGAGGAGCACGGCCAGGGTCGAAGCCGGCAGCCCCCGAGCGGTCAGGCTCAACGGCAGCGCAAACGTCGACTGCAGATAGACGACCGCGAAGCCTGTCTGCATCGTCAGCAGCGCGAGCAGTCGCGGGTCCCGCCAGGGTGACCGCCCGGCCGCCGCCTCGGCCGGATCGTCGCCGGTTGGTCCGCGTCCATGGGGCAGCGTCACGGCGAGCAGCCCCGCGCAGGCCAGGCAGCTGACTGCGTCGGCGACGAACAGCCAGCGCAGGTCGACCTGGGTGAGCACCGTTGCCAGCCCGCCAGCGGCCACACCGGCCGCCGCCAGGCCTGTCGCCAGCAGCCCATGGGCTGCCGGCTGGTCCTCGAGAGCCACGAGGTCGGCGACCAGAGCCTGGCTCGGTGGTTCGTAGATCTCGAAGCACAGCCCGAGGCTCACGACGGCCAGGATCGTCCCGGCGCGGGACGCGGTCATCGCCAGCCCGAGTTGCGAGACAGCACAGCCGATGAGGCCGGCCACGATCGTCATACGGCGTCCGAGCCGGTCCGACAGCCGACCACCCATCAGCCGCGACGGGATCGTGGCCAGTCCGAACGCCGTCATCGTCGCGCCCACAGCAGTCGTCGACCATCCCCGGTCCACGGTCAGCAGGACGGCCAGGAACGGCAGGCTGAAGGCTCCCATCCGGTTGACGGTCCGGGCCGCCACGAGCCACCAGACGATGCGGGGGAGCGGGGTCCGCTGCACGGGAGCGCCGCCTGCGTCACTGGTCACAGTGCTATGGTCAGTCATCAAGACTTACCGTATGCCGCATCGGAGTCACTGGTCAAATGTCATTCGACAGTCACCTGAGCAACGTCCTCGACGTAGCGACCCGACTGGTGAACGCCGTCGTCGCGGGGGAGGCACACGGCCGGTCGTACGATGCGCCGATCGCGACCGCCTTGCGCGTCGTCGTGGCCGATGCTCTCGGGGGAGAGGGCCGGACCAGACCCCGTCTCACCCAGGCGGACGCTGATCTGCTGGCAGCAACGGCGGCGCAGCTGCACACCGTCTTCGCTCTGGTCCAGGCCGGTCAGCAGCGTGAGGCGGCGTGGGCCGTCAACGAGCTGCTTGCCCGGTTCGGCACGCGGCCGCAGCTCGATCCGGACGCGGATGGCGGCTTCCAGCTGCACTTCCACGGCTTCGACGACAGCCTGGCGATCGGCTGGAGTGCCGGGCTCGCTGCAGGGCTGGCGGTCGTCCTCGGAAGCGATCTCGCCGGGCGCCTCGGCATCTGCTCGGCGCCGTCGTGCGACCGGGTCTACGTCGACGCGTCCCGGAACAACCAGAAGAGGTTCTGCAGCACGGCGTGCCAGAACCGGGTCAAGGCCGCGACGTTCCGGCAGCGTCGGAACGTGCCTTCGTGATCCGCGTGCGAGGATCACGCTGTGGATGCTGATGGGTCGGCGGTGGCGGCGAGCGGCGGCTCACGCGACTGGGATGAGGAGACTCGACCGCGCGCGGCAGGTCTCCTCG
>JANLYC010000252.1:0-3465 GCA_031365435.1 Nocardioidaceae bacterium | reverse complement strand
AGTCCGAGGGGGCGGTGACGGTGATCTCGTAGGAGGCCTTGTCGGACGGGCGGTCGTTGCACGGAAACCAGGAGGGAGCACCGTTGGTCTGTCCGGCGACGATGACGCCGTCGGACAGCTCCTCCCAGCCCATCTCGTCGTTGCCGTCCGGGATGGGTTTGGGATGTCCGTGATACGTGACGGTCACGCGGAACTCACTGCCGGCCGAGATGGGTCGCTGCATCCGGATGGCGAGCTTGCCCGGTCGGACTGAGTACTTGGCGACCCGGCTGCGGTCGACCGCGACCTTCGACACCTGGAACCCCCGGAGGTCGAGCCGGATCTCGGTCAGTTCCGTCGCCGCGAGGGCGTGAATCACCGCGCGGCCGTGCAGCTGGTTCGAGTCGGGCTTGTACGACAGGTGCAGATCGTAGTGGCGCACGTCGTACGACGGGTCGCCGTTGCTCGGGAAGTAGGGGTCACCGGTGGCGGTGGAGACGGTCACAAGCCGGTGCTCTCGGCCTTGTCGTCGACCCACGGGCCGATGGGGTTCCCGATCCACCGGGTGCGGTCGGGCACGGACTCGCCGCGCATCACCAACGACATAGGTCCCACCGTGGAGTGGGCGCCGAGGGTGGCGGCCGGCAGGATCACACCGTTCGGCCCGAGCGTGGCGCCTTCTCGAAGGGTGACCAGATCCATGGAGAGCATCCGATCATGGAACAGGTGTGTCTGCACGACGCAGCCCTGGTTCACCGTGCAACCGTCCTGGAGATCGATGAGATCGGCCTCCGGAAGCCAGTACGTCTCGCACCAGACGCCTTTGCCGATCTTGGCACCCAGCGAGCGCAACCACAGGTTCAGGAGTGGGGTACCGACGGCCATCCGGTCGAACCAGGGTGCGGCCACGCTTTCGACGAAGGTGTCCGCGAGTTCGTTGCGCCAGACGAACGAGCTCCACAGCGGATGGACGCCCGCTTCGAGGCGGCCGACCAACAGCCATTTGGCGGTCGTCGTCACCGCGGCCGCGACGAAACCGGCGACGACCAGCAGCACGCCCGAACACACGGCAGCCAGCGTCCAGCCCGCGCGGTCGACCAGCCACTCGAGCACGATGACGAGGCCGAGACCGAGGGCAGCAGAGACCATCATCGGAACGATCCGGCCCAGCTCGATAGCCGCTCGCGCGACACGCAACCTCAGGGGCGGATCGTAGGTGCGACTCGTGTCACCCGTGCCCACCGTGCGACGAAGCAGCGTGGGAGGGTTTCCCAACCACGAGGTCCCGGCCTTGGCCTTGGTCCGGCGGGGAGCTGCCGACAGCACCGCGACCAATCCCTGCTTGGGAACCTTGCGCCCGGGGGCGGTCATCGCGGAGTTGCCGAGGAACGCGTGCTTGCCCACCTTGACGCGTTCCACACGCAGCCAGCCGCCACCGAGCTCATACCCACCGAGCAGGGTGTCGTCGGCGAGGAAGGCCCCGTCGTTCACCCAGGTGAGCGTCGGGATCATCAGCGCCGTCGAGGACTCGACCTGACGGCCGATGCGCGCGCCCAGCAGGCGTAACCATGACGGCGTGAACGAGCTCGCGTAGACGGGAAACAGCCAGGTGCGCGCCTCGTCGAGCACGCGCAGCGTCGACCAGGCCTGCCA
This sequence comes from Nocardioidaceae bacterium, assembly GCA_031365435.1. Taxonomy (GTDB): domain Bacteria; phylum Actinomycetota; class Actinomycetes; order Propionibacteriales; family Nocardioidaceae; genus JANLYC01. Next base: position 1,833 of record JANLYC010000252.1, on the reverse strand, counting down.
GGCCTGCCGTCCGTGGATGGGATGATGCCCCGCTTCCAGACCCAGGCCCAGGAGCCGGACCAGGAGCACGATGAGCAGGCCCAGGACCAGGAGCGAAGCGACCGTCACAACAGGCAGGAAGGCCAGCGCGGTCATTGCGGCGTCCTGCAGCGAGCCGGCGTCGACAAGCGCAGGAAGTGCGAGGCTGACGCCGGTGAACCACGCCAGGATCGGCAGCGTGGCGATGAGGGTCGCCATGGCTCCGTACGCCGCCAGCCACGCGGGTCGGTTGTGCGGCCGCATGTCATCCCACGGACCGCGCGCCGGGCCCACGTGGTGGGCAGGGGCCCCTGACCAGTACTGCCGGTCCGGGACGGTGCCGAGAACGGCCGAGCCAGGGGCGACTTCCGCACGACCCCCCACCACGGCACCCGGACAGAGGATGCTGCGTGCTCCGACCCGCGCTCTCGGGCCAACGGTCAGATGCCCGAGGTGCAGCACGTCGCCGTCGAGCCACCGTCCGGTGAGATCCACCTCGGGTTCGATCGAGCACGCGTCGCCGAGCGTGAGCATCCCGGTCACGGGTGGGATCGAGTGCAGGTCGACGTGCTTGCCGACCTGGGCTCCGAGGGCGCGGGCATACACGCGGAGCCAGGGAGCCCCCGCGACATTCGCGGCACCGAGCTCGTCGGCGAGCCGTTCCGCCAACCAGACACGGAGGTGGACGCGCCCGCCGCGAGGGTAGTCGCCCGGAGACACCGACGAGAGCAGCACCCGCGCCCCCACGACGGTGAGAAGCATTCGTCCCGGCATCGACACGAACACCAGCCAGGCGATCGCGAGCGACCACCAGGGCAGCGTCGGGACCCACGCGACACCGCCGGCGGACGCGAGGCTGTTGCCAATCCCTGTCCACGTCAGCCACCGCAGGCCCGTGAGGGTCCGCAGCGGGAAGGTCAGGGCCACCTGGCCGAACTGTGTCTTCGGCGGAACCAGCCGCACCTGTCGGTTCTTCCGGCCGGAAGGTACGGACATGCCGTCGAGCGATGCGGCCAGGTCCGTCAGGACGGGGTGTTCGTAGATGTCGGCCACCGTGACTTCGGGGAACCGCTCGCGCAGTCGGGAGACCAGCTGGGCGGCGGTGAGGCTGCCTCCACCGAAGGCGAAGAAGTCGCCGGCTCCGCCCGTGCCGGCCGAACCCAGGATGTCGCGCCAGTGGCCCTGGACCCATCCGGCCGTACCGCCGAGCTGGGCAGCGAGGACATCGACGTCGTTCTCGGCAAGCGGCCACGGCAGCGCTTGTCGATCGATCTTCCCTGACGTCTTCGTCGGGAGCGCGTCCACCGGAGCCAGCCGGGGGACCAGGGCCGCCGGCATGGTCTCGCGCAACCGACCGAGTGCCCCCTCGGCGTCGAAGTCCTTCGTGACGGTGACATAGCCGACCAGGATCTGGTTGCCGGCGGCGGTGGTCCGCACGGCGGCGGCGGCACCGGTGACTTCGTCGAGACTGAGCAGGGCATTGTCGACCTCGCCGAGCTCGATGCGGCGGCCGCCGAGCTTGACCTGTTCGTCGGCCCGGCCGGTAAAGACGAGGCCTTCGTCGTAGTACGTCACCAGGTCGCCGCTTCGGTAGGCACGCGGCCAGCCGAGGGTCTCGAGCGGTGCGTACTTCGCGGCGTCCTTCTCGGCGTCGAGGTATCGCGCCAGTCCGACGCCGGCAATGATCAGCTCTCCGGTCTCGCCTGGAGCCACGTGGTGACCTGCGTCGTCGACGACGGCCAGGTCCCATCCGTCGAGCGGAAACCCGATCCGGACGGGCGGTTGGCCGGTGAGCTCGGCGGCGCAGGCAACCAC
>JANLYC010000249.1:0-4511 GCA_031365435.1 Nocardioidaceae bacterium | reverse complement strand
GGTCGACCTGGTCAAGCGGACCCAGACCGGCATGATCTCCAACCCGGTCACCATCACCCCCGACCGCACGCTGGAGGAGCTCGACGCGATCTGTGGCGAGTACCGCGTCTCCGGCCTGCCCGTCGTCGACGTCGACAACCGGCTGCTCGGCATCATCACCAACCGCGACCTGCGGTTCACCCCGGTCGCCGAGTGGGCCAGCACCAAGGTCGACGAGGTGATGACCCCGATGCCGCTGATCACCGCGCCGGTCGGCATCTCCCGCGAGGACGCCACGGCCCTGCTGCGCCAGCACAAGCGCGAGCGGCTGCCGATCGTCGACGACTCCGGGCGGTTGGTCGGGCTCATCACGGTCAAGGACTTCGTGAAGTCCGAGCAGTTCCCGCTGACCTCCAACGACGCCGATGGGCGGCTGCTCGTCGGCGCTGCCATCGGCTACTTCGGCGACGCCTGGGAGCGCGCCACGACGCTGGTCGAAGCCGGGGTTGACATCCTCGTGCCAGACGTCGCCAACGGGCATGCCCGACTGATGCTCGACATGATCCGCAAGCTCAAGAGCGACCCCGCCACACGGCACGTGCAAGTGATCGGCGGCAACGTCGCCACCCGGGCGGGCGCCCAAGCGCTCGTCGACGCCGGTGTCGATGCAGTCAAGGTCGGGGTCGGTCCCGGCTCCATCTGTACGACGCGAATCGTGGCCGGTGTGGGAGTCCCGCAGGTGTCGGCGATCTACGAGGCCTCGCTGGCCTGCCGCCCGGCCGGTGTGCCGCTCGTCGGTGACGGTGGGTTGCAGTATTCCGGGGACATCGCGAAGGCCCTCGTCGCCGGCGCAGACACCGTGATGATCGGCTCTCTGCTGGCCGGCTGCGAGGAGAGCCCGGGCGACCTGGTGTTCGTCAACGGCAAGCAGTTCAAGACCTACCGCGGGATGGGCTCCATCGCAGCGATGGCGTCGCGCGGCAAGAAGTCGTTCTCCAGGGACCGCTACTTCCAGGCCGACGTGTCCAGCGACGACAAGATCGTGCCTGAGGGCATCGAGGGCCAGGTGGCGTACCGCGGTCCGTTGTCCGCCGTCACGCATCAGCTCGTGGGTGGCCTGCACCAGTCGATGTTCTACGTGGGAGCGCACACGATCCCCGAGCTGCAGGACCGTGGTCGCTTCACCCGCATCACATCAGCCGGGCTCAAGGAGAGCCACCCGCACGACATCCACATGACCGTCGAGGCGCCCAACTACTCCGCACGCTGAGCCCGCCCCACAGCGGGCCGATATCATCGGCCGGTGACTGACTTCGAGATCGGGCGAGCCAAGCGAGGCCGTCGCGCCTACGCGTTCGACGACATCGCGATCGTGCCCAGCCGCCGTACCCGTGACCCCGAAGAGGTGTCCGTCGCCTGGCAGATCGACGCCTACCGGTTCGAGATCCCGGTTCTGGCGGCACCGATGGACTCGGTCATGTCTCCCGACACCGCGATCGCGTTCGGCAAGGCGGGGGGTCTCGGCGTGCTCGACCTCGAGGGGTTGTGGACCCGGTACGACGACCCGGAGCCACTCCTCGCCGAGGTGGCGGCGCTGAGTGGGCACGAGGCGACGAGCCGGCTGCAGGAGATCTACACCGAGCCGATCAGGCCCGAGCTGATGGTCGAACGCGTCAAGCAGATGCGCGACTCGGGCATCACCGTGGCGGGTGCGCTGTCCCCGCAACGCACCAAGGAACACGCTCAGTCGGTGATCGAGGCCGGGCTCGACCTGTTCGTCATCCGCGGCACCACGGTCTCTGCCGAGCACGTGTCGGGCCAGGCGGAGCCGCTCAACCTCAAACAGTTCATCTATGAGCTCGACGTGCCGGTCATCGTCGGTGGCTGCGCGACCTACCAGGCCGCGCTGCACCTGATGCGAACGGGCGCCGCCGGCGTGCTCGTCGGGTTCGGTGGCGGCGCTGCCCACACCACCCGCACGGTGCTCGGCCTGGCGGTGCCGATGGCGACTGCGGTGGCGGACGTGGCGGCTGCTCGACGTGACTACCTCGACGAGTCGGGTGGGCGGTACGTGCATGTCATCGCCGACGGGTCCATCGGCAAGTCCGGCGACATCGCGAAGGCCGTCGCCTGTGGGGCAGACGCGGTGATGATCGGTTCCCCTCTGGCTCGTGCCAAGGAGGCGCCCGGTCGTGGCTACCACTGGGGCGCCGAGGCCTGGCACGCGACGCTGCCGCGCGGTGAGCGGGTCCAGATCGGGACCGTAGGGACGCTCGACCAGATCTTGCACGGCCCGTCCCTGGTGTCCGACGGCACCATGAACCTCGTCGGTGCCCTCAAACGCTCGATGGCCACCACCGGCTACACGGAGCTCAAGGAGTTCCAGCGCGTCGAAGTCGTGGTGCAGTAACGGTGTCTCATCCGCCTCCGCTCCGGGTGGCTGCGGTCCAGGCCGAGTCCCGCGCCGGGGACATCGAGCACAACGTCGCGACCGTGGTCCGATGGGTGAGGAAGGCGGCTGCGCAGGGCGCATCTCTGGTGGTCTTCCCCGAGCTCTTCCTGCCCGGGTACGACATGAAGACGCTGGCTGACCGACCCGACGACTGCGATGTCACGCCTGATGACGAACGTCTGGAACCCATCGCGGCAGCCGCTCGAACCGGTCGGATCGTGGTGATCGTGAGCGCGTCGCTGCGCGAGCCCGACGGCTCCAGATCCCTAGCCCTGTTGACATTTGCATCCTCTGGTGAGCCAGGCGTCGGCTATGTCAAGCAGCACTTGTGGGAGGCTGAGCGCACGCTCTTCACGCCGGGTAGGCAAGGAGGCTCTGTGGTCGTGCAGGGCTGGGAGCTCGGCCTCGGCATCTGTTATGACGGGTGCTTTCCCGAGCATGCCCGTGCCGCCGCCGACGCGGGTGCGCTGGTCTATGTCTGCCCGTCGGCATACGTCGTCGGCAGCGAGCACCGGCGCGACCTTTACTACGCCGCGCGGGCGATCGACAACGGTGTCTACGTGGTGTTCGCGGGGCTGGTCGGACGGTGCGGTGAGCTGGAGTTCAGCGGTGGCACAGCGATCTTCGATCCCCAAGGGCGGCCGGTCGAGCGAGTCGAGGGTCAAGAAGGCATGGTCGTGGTGGACCTGGACATCTCCGACGTCGACGAGGCCCGGCGTCTCAACCCCTTCGAACGAGACCGGGTTGTCGACGAGGCCGGGCGCGTGGTTCTTACGCTGGGGTGACGCCTCGTCGACCCGGTGGTGTAACGCCTTGCGGGGACGCGAGACTGCTGGGCATGACGGAATACGACTTCAGCAACCTGCAGGCCTTGTTCATCAACTGCACCCTCAAACGGTCACCCGAGAAGAGTCATACGCAGGGCTTGGTCGACATCAGCGCGAACATCATGCGAAAGCACGGCGTCGCGGTCGAGGTGGTGCGGGCGATCGACCACGACCTCGCGACCGGGGTCTGGCTCGACATGACCGAGCACGGGTGGGAGACCGACGAGTGGCCGAGCATCCACGAGAAGGTGATGGCGTCGCACATCCTCGTGATCGCCGGTCCGATCTGGCTCGGCGACAACTCCAGCGTCACCAAGCGGGTCATCGAGCGGCTCTACGCAACGTCCGGTGACGTGAACGACAAGGGTCAGTGGGACTACTACGGACGCGTCGGCGGCGCCTTGATCACCGGCAACGAAGACGGCATCAAGCACTGTGCGATGGACATTCTCTACTCCCTGCAGCACATCGGGTACTCGATCCCGCCGCAGGCTGACGCGGGGTGGATCGGTGAGGCCGGGCCCGGCCCGTCCTACCTCGATCCCGGCTCGGGCGGACCGGAGAACGAGTTCACCAACCGCAACACCACGTTCATGACCTGGAACCTCATGCACCTGGCGAACATGCTGCAGCAGGCGGGCGGCATCCCGGCATACGGAAACCAGCGCACGGAGTGGGACGCCGGCTCGCGCTTCGACTTCGAGAACCCGGAGTACCGCTGATGACGACTGCTGGGCCAGGAGCAGGGCCGGCCTCCGACACTCCGGTTCGCAGCGGCTGGTCACGCGGCGGATAATCTCGTGACAAGTGATTGACACGATGGAGGAGCCCGGGAAATGCCGTCTCGATTGAACCCGTACATCAGTTTTCCCGGCACGGCGCGTGAGGCCATGAACTTCTATGCCGAGGTCTTCGGCGGAACCCTGACGCTGAACACGTTCGGCGAGTTCGGGCCACCGGACGCCCCGGAGGCCAGTCAGATCATGCACGGCATGCTCGAGACCGACGGCGGACTGACGCTGATGGGAGCGGACGCGCCGCCGGGGGTGGATCTCAAGCCCGGCGACAACATCGCGATCAGCCTGAGCGGAGACGATGCCGACCAGCTGCGCGGCTACTGGGCCAAGCTCTCCGAGGGGGCGACGGTGCCGGTGCCGCTCGAGAAGCAGATGTGGGGAGATGAGTTCGGCATGTGCGTCGACCGGTTCGGCATCGCCTGGATGGTGAACATCGCGCAGCCGCAGCCGCAGCCG
>JANLYC010000192.1:0-2735 GCA_031365435.1 Nocardioidaceae bacterium | reverse complement strand
CATCACCGATGCGGCGGTCCAAGCGCGCGTCGTCCAACGACCAGGTCGGGGTGTCGACCAGGTCTGCGAACTCATGACGCACCGCCGCGAAGCTACGCCTGAAGGCATCGTCGATGCCCACGGTCGGTGGCGGTCCCTGCGTCGTACTCATAGGACCAACTTAGAACCCACCACCGACACTTTCGGATCAGAACCCGACACCAGAACCCGTTATCCACAAGGGAATTCGACAATTCTTCGAGATTTGCGCTCGACTCCACGGTCACCGTTTGCGGCCACCTGTCCAGGCGACTGGGCTCCAGACGAGCCGAGGGGTGTGTTCCGGGCAGACGAGGGCTGACCAATCGTGCGGCTGGGTGCCTTTCACCCGCGTAACATGTTGCGATGAGCGCGTCAGGTCCGAACGTAGCCCCGTGGCAGGAGCCGATCTGGTATGCCGTCGTGCTTGGACGCACGGTGCTGGGAACCGTCATCGCCTCAGTGCTGATCTTGGCCGTCATGTACGTCGGCCTCATCGCCATCCACCATGTCGCCATTTCCCTGGGCCTCCTTGACGTATCAGAGGATTGACGGCAGCCCGTTCTTGCTACCAGGCAAGCACCCGAGGCTCGGGATGGCCGGGGCCCGGTCAACCGTCCTAGGCTGCCGCTATGGCTGACGAAGCGCTCTCGTACACCGCCGGACCCACCGACGTACCCCTCCTCGAGGAGACGATCGGCGCCAACTTCGAACGCACGGTGGCCACCTACGGCGCCCGGGAGGCTCTGGTTGACGTGGCCACCGGTCGCCGTTGGACCTACGCCGAGCTCGACCGGGACGTGAACGCGTTCGCCCGGGGGTTGATCGCCACCGGGATCGAGGTGGGCGACCGGGTCGGCATCTGGTCACCGAACTGCGCGGAGTGGACGATCGCCCAGTACGGCACCGCCAAGATCGGCGCAATCCTCGTCAACATCAACCCGGCGTACCGGACGCATGAGCTGGCGTATGCGGTCAACCAGTCCGGGCTGGCCCTGCTCCTCTCGGCCACGGAGTTCAAGACGAGCGACTACCGCGGCATGATCGACGAGGTACGCGGCGACTGTCCGACGCTGCGTGAGGTGGTCTACCTCGGCACCGGCGACTGGGACACCTTGACCGCAGCCGGCGAAACGGTCGAGCCATCGGCGGTCGCTGACCGGATGATGACGCTGCAGCCGACCGACCCGATCAACATCCAGAACACGTCCGGCACCACCGGCAGTCCCAAAGGCGCCACGCTGAGCCATCGCAACATCCTCAACAACGGCTACTTCACCACCGAGCTCATCAACTTCACCCACGAGGACCGGCTGGCGATACCCGTGCCGTTCTACCACTGCTTCGGGATGGTGATGGGCAACCTCGGATGCACGAGCCACGGCGCGACCATGGTGATCCCGGCTCCCGCGTTCGATCCCGGACAGACACTGCAGGCGATCAGTGACGAACGGTGTACGGCGGTCTACGGCGTCCCGACGATGTTCATCGCCATGCAGAACCATCCCGAGTTCTCGTCGTTCGACCTGTCGTCTCTGCGCACCGGGTTGATGGCGGGATCACCGTGTCCCGTGGAGGTGATGAAGCATTGCGTGTCCGACATGCACATGGCGGAGGTCGGAATCGCCTACGGCATGACGGAGACGTCGCCGGTCTCGACGCAGACGCGTGTCGACGACGATCTCGAACGTCGTACCTCGACGATCGGCCGCGTCCACCCGCACGTCGAGATCAAAGTGATCGACCCGGTGACCGGCGAGACGCTTCCGCGCAACGAGCCGGGCGAGCTGTGTACGCGGGGATACTCCGTGATGCTCGACTACTGGCAGCAGGAGGACAAGACCGCAGAGGCGATAGACCGAGACGGCTGGATGCACACCGGCGACCTCGCGGTGATCCGGGATGACGGCTACGCCAACATCGTCGGGCGCATCAAGGACATGGTGATCCGGGGCGGAGAGTACATCTACCCGCGCGAGATCGAGGAGTTCCTCTACACGCACCCCGACATCGCCGACGTCCAGGTCATCGGCGTACCGGACGAGAAGTACGGCGAGGAGCTCTGTGCGTGGATCCGGATGCGGGAGGGGGCGGCGCCGCTGGACGCCGGGGCGGTCCGCGCGTTCGCGACGGGCAAGCTCGCGCACTACAAGATCCCGCGCTACGTCACGATCGTCGAGGAGTTCCCGATGACGGTGACGGGCAAGGTGCGCAAGGTCGAGATGCGCGAGAAGACCGTCGCCGACCACGGCCTCGGCGGCTGCGGCTCAACCCCTTCGCTGGTTCGAGGTGAACGCGCCGACGAATCGTCGGCGCGTTCACCTCGAACGAATGAGGGGGGGCTAGCTCCCCGCGCGGTGTGCCCCAGCGCGTTCGGCTGGGTGGCTGGGCCACCAGAAGCGTTCCCCCAGCAGGCTGACGACGGCCGGCACGAGGACCGAGCGGACGAGCAGGGTGTCGAGCAGGACGCCGAACCCGACGATCACGCCGATCTGGGCCAGCTGCACCAGCGGCAGCACCCCGAGGACGGCGAACACCGCAGCCAGCAGGATGCCGGCGCTGGTGATGACGCCACCGGTGACGGCCTGGGCGGTGACGATGGACTCGCGGGCGTGCGCCCCACCGGCAGCCTCCTCGCGGGCCCGGGTGGTGAGGAAGATGTTGTAGTCGACGCCGAGGGCCACGAGGAACAGGAAGGCCAGCAGTGGCGTGCTCAC
>JANLYC010000176.1:0-2126 GCA_031365435.1 Nocardioidaceae bacterium | reverse complement strand
CCTGGACCCGCGGGACTTCGGGGTCCTGTCCGCCATCGCCACTGACCAGCCGTGCTCGCAGAACCACCTTGCCCAGGCGCTCGGCGTGAGCCCCCCGGCCGCGCTGTCCTTTGTCGGGGAGCTCGAGGCCGGCGGTCTCGTCCGGCGTGAGCGCAACCCGGATGACCGACGCTGTTACGACCTGACGCTGACACCAGCGGGACTCGAGCGGCTCGGGCTGGCCAGGACGGCCGCCGGCGAGGTGCAGGCGCGTGTCACCGATCGCCTCGGAGCAGGACCCGACGCCGAGCTGCGACGCCTGCTCGCCCGCGTCATCGCCGACTGACCGACCACCGGCTGCGCGGCCCGGGACCGCAGCTCGCAGAAGATCTCTTGCGCGGGCGGGAAGAAATCGCCAGGTCAGGCGTTGTACCGGACAGGAACTTGAGCGACATCGACTCAACTTTTTGAGTTTGGCTCTTCTTCCGGTAAAACTTGAGTCGACAAGACTCATCCTTGTTGACACTTCGTTGAAAGGTATGGACCACCATGGCTCGTGCGGTCGGAATCGACCTGGGTACGACGAACTCCGTCGTCGCCGTCCTCGAAGGTGGAGACCCCACCGTCATCGCAAACGCCGAGGGTGCTCGCACCACCCCGTCCGTCGTCGCCTTCGCCAAGAACGGAGAGGTTCTCGTCGGTGAGGTTGCCAAGCGGCAGGCCGTCACCAACGTCGACCGCACCATCCGCTCCGTCAAGCGTCACATGGGCACCGACTGGAACCAGAAGATCGACGAGAAGTCGTTCACGCCGCAGCAGATCTCGGCCTTCATCCTGCAGAAGCTCAAGCGCGACGCCGAGTCGTACCTCGGCGAGTCCGTCACCGATGCGGTCATCACCGTTCCGGCATACTTCAGCGACGCTCAGCGGCAGGCCACCAAGGAGGCGGGTGAGATCGCCGGGCTCAACGTCCAGCGCATCGTCAACGAGCCGACGGCGGCTGCGTTGGCCTACGGACTCGACAAGGAGTCCGACCAGACGATCCTGGTCTTCGACCTCGGTGGCGGCACGTTCGACGTGTCGCTGCTCGAGATCGGCGACGGCGTCGTCGAGGTCAAGGCCACCAGCGGCGACAACCACCTCGGTGGTGACGACTGGGACTCCAAGATCGTCGAGTGGATGATCAAGGAGTTCAAGAACGCGCACGGGACCGACCTCGGCGCCGACAAGATCGCCCGGCAACGCCTCCAGGAGGCCGCCGAGAAGGCCAAGATCGAGCTGTCCTCGTCGTCCGAGACGACCATCCACCTGCCCTACATCACGTTGAGCTAGACCGGCCCGCTGCACTTCGAGCAGAAGCTCACGCGCAGCGAGTTCCAGAAGATGACGGCCGACCTGCTCGACCGGACCAAGCAGCCGTTCCAGTCGGTCATCAAGGACGCCGGGGTCAACGTCGACCAGATCGACCACGTGATCCTCGTCGGTGGCTCGACCCGGATGCCGGCCGTCACCGACCTGGTCAAGGAGCTCACGAAGGGCAAGGAGCCCAACAAGGGCGTGAACCCTGACGAGGTCGTGGCCGTCGGCGCCGCGCTGCAGTCGGGTGTGCTCAAGGGTGAGGTCAAGGACGTGTTGCTCCTCGATGTCACCCCGCTCAGCCTCGGCATCGAGACCAAGGGCGGCGTGATGACCAACCTCATCGAGCGCAACACGACCATCCCCACCAAGCGCTCCGAGGTCTTCAGCACCGCGGACGACAACCAGCCGTCGGTGATGATCCAGGTCTACCAGGGCGAGCGTCAGATGGCGGCCGCCAACCAGCTGCTCGGCAACTTCGAGCTGACGGGCCTCCCGCCGGCTCCGCGCGGCATCCCGCAGATCGAGGTCACCTTCGACATCGACGCCAACGGCATCGTTCACGTGTCCGCCAAGGACCGCGGCACCGGCCGCGAGCAGTCGATGACGATCACCGGCGGCTCGGCCCTGTCGAAGGAAGACATCGACAAGATGGTGCGCGACGCGGAGCAGTACGCCGAGGAGGACCGCCAGCGCAAGGAGGCTGTCGAGCTGCGCAACCAGGCCGACTCCACCGTCTACTCGACGGAGAAGTTCCTCAGCGAGAACGCCGACAAGATCCCCGCCGACGT
>JANLYC010000218.1:0-18512 GCA_031365435.1 Nocardioidaceae bacterium | reverse complement strand
CTGGGTCAGGCTGTTCACCGCCGGCAGGTCGTACAGGTGTCGGCAGGGGAGACCGAACGTCTCGGTGGCCTCCGTGAGCGACAGGCGGCGCCCGGCCCACGCCTCGCCGTAGCGTCCGTCGCGCCAGAAGGCCTCGTCGTTCTTGGGGTGCCGTGGCCGGAAGAACAGCGTCGCGGCACCGTCGTCCAGCACGAGCACGGCATCGGATGTCTGGTTGCCGCTGAGGTAGACGTGCGCGGTCTCGGCGCGGAACCGGTAGTCGGTGTCGTTCGCTCGCGGCTTCAGGGGGCCGGCTGGCACGACGATGCGCTCTCCGGGGAAGCGCTCGGCGAGCTTGGTCCTCCGCTGCTCGGCCCAGGACGCCACCGGCAACCGCTCGACCCGGTCGTCCTGGTCCGACCAGCCGCTCGCCATGAACGCGACCAACGCATCACTGGCCGGTACCGGGTAGCTGGCGGGCTTGAAGCGGTCGGACACAGGAACTCCTTAGGCTGCGCGTATCGGGCTGGCGTCAGGACTGGTGCGTCGGTGTTCCTGAATGCCGCGTTCTTCATTATCCACCCGTTCGGCTGCACTCGTCTGCAGGCGTAGCAACCGCAGGGCCAGCACGACGGCCGCGGCGTTGATGGCCACGTGCGCCAGCACGAACACGTGTGGAAGGTCGAACGCCAGCAGGGCGCCCGCGACCAGCGGCCCGACGGCGCTGATCCCGGTACGCAGCGCGGCGAGGGCGCCGAGGGTGGTCCCGACCATGCCTGGCGGCGCCACGGCAGCCGTGAGCGGGCTCAGGATCGGCGCGTACATCGTCTCGCCGACCGCGAAGATGGCGAACGCCACGACGAACATGACGCCGGCGACCTCCGCTGAGGTGAAGAGGGCGGCCTCGAGCAGCAGCCAGCTGCCGACCCAGATCGTGCCAACGACCGCCAGCAGCCCGGCCCCGTGGTTGTCACCGGTCAGGCGGACTACAAGCCACTGCAGACCGACGATGACGAGGCAGTTCACGGCGGCGGCCGTGCCCACGATGGTGGGGTCGACCGACAACGACTGCAGCGCGAACGCCGGCAGGCCGGTCTCGAACTGAGCGTAGAAGCCGGCGGCAAGCGCGATGGACACCAGGCCGAGCAGTCGTACCTGCCGGTTGCGGGCGAGGTGACGGTACGTGCGCCAGCCATCCAGCTCCGAGGTCAACGGGTCACCGGACGGGGCGATGTGGGTGTCCTCGTGCCAAGTCGAACGCGCCGCGGCACCGAGAAAGGCCGCTGACACCGCGAACCCGAGGGCGCCGGCACCGAACGCCGGCCACATGCCCGTCGTGGTGTCCAGGTCGACCACGAGACCGGCCGCGAAGGCGCCGACCGCCATGCCGAGCGCCATACTCGTGAACTGGTAGGCGAACACCGCCCGGCGCTCGGTCGGGGGCACCGACTCCAGCACCAGCACCTGGGTAGCTGGAGCGGCGGCAGTGACGGCAGCGCCGAACACGAACATGGCCGCGAGGAAGGCGGTGGGTGACGAGGCGAAGCCCATCGCGAGGCAGGCGAGGCCCGCCGCCAGCTCCAGCTGGACGGCGAGATGTCCTGCCGACAGCCGGTCGGCCAGCCGTCCCGCCAGCGGGGCGGCGATCACGGCGCCCAGGCAGAACAAGGTGCCCGCCAGCATGCCTGTCGCGGCACCCCAGTGCCGGGCGTCGACGACGTAGGCGTACTGGAAGGGCAGGATGGTTCCCCAGCCGAGGCTCCCCGTGAAGGAGGCGGCGGTGATGAGCCTGGTGCGACCCATGACGTGACCTTCGACTTTCTCGCGTGAGGAGACGACCTCAGTCGTTTCTTCGATTTCAAATTCTTGCGCTCAGAAGACTCTACATTCTAAATCGCAGAGTTCGAAATCGAATTATGTGATGTGGCACACTGCCAGCCATGGCAGGCACACCCAAGCGCAGCTCCAAGGCCGCTGAGGTGATCAAGCAGGACGTCGCGACCTATGTCGCCGCCGGTGCTGACGAGTCGGTCCAGCGCGTGATCACCAACGTGCACGGCCTCGCTCGTCGCCTGAACCACTGGTACGACCGTCAGCTCGCCGACCTGGACGTGTCGACGGGGGAGTGGGCGGTCCTCAGCAAGCTCGCACGTGACGGTGGCGACCGCGGACTGAGCCCTAGCGTGCTGGCTGATGCCGCCAACGTCGCGCCGTCATCCATGACCCACCGGTTGGACCGGATGGCCGAACGTGGACTGGTCTCGCGGTCCACTGATCCGGACAACCGGGTGCGAGTTCTGGTGGCGTTGACCGAGGAGGGCTGGCGGCTGTTCCGCGACGCCATTCGCGAGTCCGACATGGTCGAGTCCGACGTCCTGGGGCCGTTGTCGCGGGCAGAACGGGCGCAGCTGGCGGACCTGCTCGACGTGGTCATCGAAAGCCTGGACACGCTGGACGCCTGACTTTCCCCATTCGTCTTACACGACGTAGTTGATCAGTCACTATTAGTGATCATGTCTGCCGTGCTCGCCCCTGCCGCCGGGGCGACCGTGCGTCCGTACCGGCGGACTCGGGTGCCCAGCGAGTCCGCCCGGCACCTGATGAACCGGATGGCCTGGGGTTTCTCGCCCACCACGTTCGAACAGCTGCGTCACGACGGCGGCGGGACCGCCTGGTTCCACCGCCAGCTCGACCCCGCCTCGATCCCGGATCCGCGGATGCGTGCGGTGGACAGCTGGTGGCCCGACCGGATGCTGGGGGCCAACCAGAAGTGGCAGCACGTCTTCGCGGGTGAAAAGTCGGCCTGGGAGTACGCCGTCGACCTGGCGAACTGGACCCTGCTGCGGCGTACCCGGTCCACCAGGCAGCTGCAAGAGGTGATGACCGACTTCTGGTCCAATCACTTCCACGTGCCCGCCATCCACGACCTGGCCTGGTGCTACCGCAACCAGTACGACGCGATGCTGCGGCGGATGGCGCTGGGCCGCTTCGACGACCTGCTGGTGGCCGCGAGCCTGCACCCGTCGATGCGGCTGTACCTCAGCAACTTCGAGTCGACCAAGGATGCTCCGAACGAAAACCAGGGCCGCGAGCTTCTCGAGCTGCACACCGTTGGTCGTGACGCCGGCTACACCGAGGACATGGTCAAGGACTCCGCACGGATCCTGACGGGCTACACCGTCGCGGTGTGGCGGGACTGGCGGGCGTCGTACGACGCGTCGACGCATGCCACCGGCCGCGTCCAGGTGCTGGGCTTCACGCATCCCAACGCGGAGCATGATGGCAGGAAGGTCACCGAGCAGTACCTGCGCTACCTGGCCCATCACCCGGCCACAGCGCGCACGGTCGCGACCAAGCTCGCCCTGCGCTTCGTCTCCGACGCGCCGTCGCCGCAGTTGATCAACCACCTGGCCAAACGCTTCCGTGCCAGCGGAACCGACATCGCCGTGACCTTGCGTGCGCTGGTGTCGCACCCGGAGTTCGCGGCTGCCAGGGGTGCCAAGGTGCGCAACCCGATCGAGGACTTCATCGCCACCGTGCGCGTCCTCGGCGTCGAGGCTCGCGAGCCGACAGGGTCCGGCGGACAGTTCGCCCGTAGTCAGATCTGGATGTGCCAGGGGCAGTACCCCTTTCAGTGGCCGCGACCGGACGGACTCCCGCAGCACAACGCGGCCTGGGCGTCGGCAAGCCGCATCCTCAACTCACTCGACATGCACTACTCCCTGTCGGGCGGTTGGATGGGCGAGCAGGGGTCAGTTCGGTATCGGAGCCGCAAGTCGTGGTTGCCCGCGGACAGGCTGCGGTTCGACGCTTTCGTCGACCACCTGTGCCGGGTCCTTCTCGGTAGGGGTTCCAGCGATCGACTCGTCACGGCGGCCTGCCAGGCGACGGGCTGTCGTCGCGGTGAGATGGTCGACGACCAGCACCAGCTCGTGAGCTGGATGATGCCGCGCCTGCTGACCGCGATTCTCGACACTCCGGAGCACCTGACACGATGAATGCCTCGAATCCCGACGACCCGGCCGGCGACGTCGTCGGCTCTACGACCCCGGACGCGCACGAGTCCTGCCGTGAGTTCCTGCAGGCTGCCACCGTCTCGCGACGCCGCGTCCTGGCCGGACTGGCCGGCGGCATCGGCCTGGGAGTGGCGCACTCCGTCTTCGGCGGGGTGTTCCGGCAGGCGGTCTTCGGCGCCACCGCCGGCACCAATGTCGTCGTGGTGATCAGCCTGCGTGGCGGGGTCGACGGCATGAGCGTCGTGGTCCCGCACGGCGATCCTGCGTACGAGACGCTGCGCAAGTCCATCGCGGTGCCCTCCGGCACTCTCCTGGCGGCGGACAACATGTTCGGCCTGCACCCCCGCCTCGAACCCTTGCTGCCCTGCTGGCAGGCGAACCGGATGGCCGCTGTTCACGCGACTGGGCTCGCGGTGCCGAATCGTTCCCACTTCTCCGCGATGGAGGAGGTCGAGGATGCCGACCCCGGTTCGAGCGTGCGTCGTGGCTGGATCAACCGGGCGATCGGTCTGGACGGCGACAGCTTCCCGGCTGAGGCGGTTCAGTTCGGCTCGACGATCGTGCCGACGGCCATGACCGGCTCGGCGCCTGTGCTCGCCACCCAGAGCATGCAGGATCTCGTTCTCGCCGGGGCGAACCCGAAGTGGGACGACGCGACCTGGCAGGCCCGTCGCCGGACTCAGCTCGACACGATCTGGGCCCGGGGTGGTGGCGCCCTCGGCTCTGCCGCGCGCTCGGCGCTGGCCACGGTCGACCAGCTGGCTCCGACAGCGCGGCAGACCTACACCCCGCACAACGGCGCTACTTACCCGACGGACTGGCGCGGACGCGATCTCGGCGAGGCGCTGGCGAACACAGCCCAGCTGATCCGTGCCGACGTCGGAACCGAAGTCGTCGCGATCGACTACGGCAGCTGGGACATGCACACCGGCCTGGGCACCCTGGACTGGGGCGACATGCAGTCGATGCTCACCGGTTTCGCGTCGGCCCTGTCGGCGTTCCTGACCGACGTAGCCGACCTGGGAGACCGCGTCACGGTCGTGACGATCTCCGAGTTCGGCAGACGGGCGGCCGTGAACGGGGGAGGAGGGCTCGACCATGGCTGGGGCAACATGATGCTGCTGGCCGGCGGCGGTGTGAAGGGTGGCCAGTACTACGGAACCTGGCCGGGGCTTGACCCGAGCAGTCTGGTCGACGGTGACCTGGCTGTCACGACCGACTATCGCAACGTCCTGGGAGAGGTCGTCGTCAGCCGGTTGAACCGCTCGGTGGCGGGCGTGTTCCCGGGTCTGAGCTACGACCCGCTTGGCATCATGGCCGCCCTCTGACCTGTCGGGCCGGCACGGGCAGTTGCCGCCTGCTGCCAGTAGGTTCGTCTCGTCATGGTTGCGGAGTTCCTGTCGATCGCGTTGCTCGTTGCGATCCTGGCCGTTGCGGTGCTGCGGCCGCGCCGCCTCCCCGAAGCCGTCGTGGCGGTTCCGGCTGCCCTGCTGGTCTGGGGGCTCGGGCTGGTGAGCACGACGGCGGTCGACGCCGAGCTCGAGCGGCTGTGGCCCGTGCTGGCGTTCCTGGCCGCCGTCCTCGTTCTCGCCGAGCTGTGCGCGGCCGAAGGGATGTTCGAGGCCGCTGGACACTGGTTGGCCAGGTCGAGCCGAGGTTCCCCGCGGCGGCTGCTGGTCAAGGTCTTCGTCCTGTCAGCGGCTGTCACGTCGGTGCTGAGCCTTGATGCGACGGTCGTGCTGCTGACCCCGACCGTGCTCGCCACCGCGGCGCGCCTGCGGATACCCGCCCGACCTCATGTCTATGCGACCGGTCGGCTCGCGAACTCGGCGTCGCTCCTGCTCCCGATGGGCAACCTGACCAACCTGCTGGCGCTGGCCGCCAGCGGGCTGACCCTGGTTCATTTCGCGGCGGCGATGGTCGTGCCCTGGGTCGGCGTCCTGATGGTCGAGTACCTCGTGCTGCGGTGGTACTTCCGGGCGGATCTGGTCGAGACGACGACCACAGGGACGCCCGACGAGGTGGAGGTCCCGTGGGTAGCCGTGTCGGTGGTGGCGCTGACGTTGGCCGGCTTCGTCGCGACCTCGTTCGTGAGCGTCGAGCCTTTCTGGGTTGCGGTCGCCGGCGCGGTCCTGCTCGGGCTGCACGCCATGACTCGACGGCAGCTGGCTCCGGTCGAGGTGCTGCGCGCAGTGGACGTGCCATTTCTCTGCTTCGTCCTTGGTCTCACGGTGGTGGTGCGAGCGGTGGTCGACAACGGTCTCGGCGACGCGATCGACTCCAGGCTGCCCTCAGGTGACGGTCTGGTCGCGTTGCTGGTGCTGGCGACGATCGGGGCCGTGCTGGCCAACATCGTCAACAACCTCCCTGCCCTGCTGATCCTGCTCGCGCCGGCGGCCGCGATCAGCCCGCTCGCAATCCTCGCGGTCCTGATCGGCGTGAACGTGGGTCCCAACCTCACGTACGTCGGGTCGCTGGCCACCTTGTTGTGGCGCAAGGTGCTCCGGAGCCGTGGACTCGAACCCTCGCTGCTGCGTTTCACGCTGCTGGGACTTCTCACGGTGCCGATCTGCCTCGTCGTCGCTGTGGTGTCGTTGTGGGCGGTTGCCAGGGTGTGGTCGTTCGTCTGAGTGACCGCGACCGTGACGTCGGCTCGGCGACCGTCCGTAGACTGCAGCGGTGGAGCTCATCCGGGTACAGCGCTGGGTGGCCTCGGCATTGACGCTGACGACTGCCTTCGTCTGGGCGAGCGGGATGGTTGCGGGCGCGCTCCTCACGATCGACCAGAGTCGCAAAGGCGCCCAGATCGGCATCCTGGTGATGGCGGCGATCGTGGGAACCGCCGCCATCGTCGGCGTCCGCTTCATCAACCAGCTGTCGTGGCTCACCCCGTGGCTCGTGTGTGGACCGTTGCCCACGGCCGTCGGGACGTTCGTACTGATCCGGCGCTGAGGTGTCCAGGCCCGGGTCAGGCCGTGGTCGGCCAGGCCGGCTTGCTCAAGCGGATCCAGCCGGCATTCGGAACCGAGTCCTGGCAGGTCACCGGATAGCCGTCCTGACGCCCGCAGAGCGTCCGCGGCGCATCAGCGTGGAAGTTGCTTGTCCAGAAGTAGGACCGGGCACCGAGGAGTCGCCGAGGGCCGCTGATGACGAAGGAGTGTGTGTCGGGGCGCGAGATCCGGACCTCGCGGATCACCTCGCGGGTGGCGTTGGAGATGAGCTCGGCCACGATGTGACCTTCGCGCTTGGACACGGTGACGTTGACCTCCGACCCGCGTTCGCCGTCGCGGTCGAGCTCGAGCACGAAGGTGCGCCACCGTCGGTCGAGGCGGGCGTCGACCCAGGACGGGAACGTCGTCACGGCGTAGCTCATCCAGACGTGCCGGCGGTCCGCCTGACCGACCACATGCTCCACGGAAGCGATGTCGAAACGGCCGTCCACGTCGTCGGGATCGGTCACCGTGGTCGTCGTGGTCACGCCGACTGCAGAGTCGACGGCGTCCACATGCGGCTGGGCGCCTGCCAGGGACCTGGGGCCGGAGTCGGTGTGTGCCAGTGCAGGCGTCATACCCATGAGCACGAGCAGGCAGCCGCCCACGGCCACGGTGCCGCGGCGCGGGAGTCCGGCGCGATGGAAGGAGGGGGACAGGCGGGCAAGGTTCATGGAGTCAGCCGTTCGTCGCGAGGCTGCCACCGGTTTGGCAGCGAAGGCCGACGCTAGGACGCCTGCGCACCGACGCCGAGGGGTCGATCTGGACTGTGGGAGAACGCCCGAAGGTCCGTTGACTGTGGACGAGCCAGCCGCCTGCGAGAACGGCGGTGCCCGTTGGGTCTCAGCCGGATGAGCTGTGTCAGTTGTTGTGCTGGCGGAGCGAGCGGTGCTGCAACAGGTCCGCGACGTTGGACTCCTCGGAGCTGAGCACAGCAGTGAGCTGGTTGTTGTCCCAGAACGCCCTGAAGTCATCGGCGGGAAGCGGGCGAGCCGTCAGGAAGCCCTGCATGAGAGGACAGCCGAGCTGGACCAGCATGCGGCGCTGCGAGTCGGTCTCGACGCCCTCCGCGACGATGCGAATGCCAAGCGCGGACGACATCCGGATGACGGCGCTGGCGATCTCGCGGTCAACCGGGTCGGTCACGAGACCCTCGATGAACGTGCGGTCGAGCTTGACGACGTCGATCGCGAACTTCTTGAGATAGGACAGCGACGAGTAGCCGGTGCCGAAGTCATCGATGGCGACGCGTACGCCGAGCTCGTGCAACGCGTCCAGCGTTTCGCGCGTCGACGAGGTGTCGGTCATCAGGACGGTCTCGGTGATCTCGAGCGTCAGCTGCGACGCTGGGAGCCCGGTGGACTCGAGGGTGGCAGCGACGTCTTCCGGGAGTCGATGCTGCGCGAACTGCAGCGCGGAGAGGTTGACGGCCACACTCAGTGCCCGACGCTCGGGATGTGCGAGCGTCCACTCGCGCATGGTGCGGCAGGCTTCTTCGAGCACCCAGCGGCCCATCGGCACGATGAGACCGGTCTCCTCGGCGATCGGCACGAACTGGATCGGCGAGAGCATCCCGCGCTTCGGCGACCGCCACCTCACCAGCGCCTCGACGCCGATGACCTCCGAGCCGTCCGTGGTGACGATCGGCTGGTAGTGCAGCTCGAGCTCGTTCTCGTCGAGGCCCTGCCGAAGGCTGACCTCGAGGTCGAGGCGGGCCCGTGTCTCGTCAACCGAGGCGTCCGTCGAGACGCAGTAGCAGTTGCGGCCTGCGGCCTTCGCGGCGTACGCCGCGGCGTCGACCATGGCGAGCGTCTCGTCGCGGCCCTGGCCGTCGCGAGTCAGCCCGACACCGATCGACGCCGACATGAAGATGTGGTGCGAGTCGACGTCGAACGGCTCCTGAAGTATGTGGAGAAGCCGTTCGGCGACCCTCGTCATGGTGTCGAGATCGTTCGCGTCCTCGACCAGGATCACGAACTCGTCACCCGAAAGCCGGGCGACTGAGTCAGCGGGCGACAGACCGCTGAGCAACCGGTTGGAGACCTGGATCAGCAGCTTGTCGCCGATCAGATGGCCGTAGGAGTCGTTGACGAGCTTGAACCGGTCGAGATCGAGGAAGAGCAGACCGTGGTTGAGACCGGACGTCCCCGTACGCGCCATCGCGTGGTCGAGGCGCTCGAGCAGCAGCCGGCGGTTCGGCAGGCCGGTGAGCTCGTCGTGCAGGGCTCGACGGGTCAACTCGTCCTGGAAGGCGCGCCGCTCGGTGACGTCGCGCAGCACGAGCACCGCTCCGACGTGCGCCCCCTCGGCGCGCAGCGGTGTGATGCTGTACGCGATGTCGAGCGTGTCGCCATCCGGAGGTCCGAGGGTGCCATCGGCGTCCTGCGTCATGACCTGCTTCGCAACCATCCTGGGGAAGTCGATCGGCTTGCGGCGGTGCCGCAGCGTGAGCTTGTCCTGGATCGGCTGACCGATGAGATCCTCGGCGTCGTCGGCGCTGAGCATCTGCACGGCCGCGGGGTTGGCGAAGGTGATGCGGGCGTTCATGTCGAGTGCGATGACGCCTTCGCTCTGGGAGTTCGTGATCGTCCGCAGCCGCGCGATGACCTCGGCGCTGCGGAGCACGTCGCCGGCGACGCCCGCCAGGGCCAGCAGGGCCGCGCGGTCTCGGTCGTCCCACTGGTCGATGCCGCGTCGATGGCTGACCCGCAGGCGCTGACCGCGCACCAGCGGCGCCGAGTAGGAGTGCAGGGGGTCCGACTCCTCGTCGGACACGACCTCGGCTTCTCCTGCGCCGAGCACCTCTTTTGCTGCACTGATCAGGTCGCTCTTGACGAGCTCGGGATCGGTGTGGGCCCGCAGCGAGGCGATGGCCTGTTGGAGCAGTTCGGCCTGACGGCGCGCGCTGAGCTCGCTGACGCTCAAGGCGTACGCCCGGGCGACGAAGATGACCAGCCCGACGATCAGCACGGCGGACCAGGGCGCCGCGCCCACCGAGATGGCCGCGACCCCGCCGAGTGTGACGGCACCGAGCCAGGACGGAACGATGTCGATGATCGAGCGCAGCAGCGGGACGGGTGACTTGCCGCTGTCATAGGCGACGACCAGTCTGACGCAGACGACGGTCAGGCCGGTAACGGCGATTCCTCCGACCATGCCGATCAGGGCATCACGGAAACCGGGCCGTGGACCGAGACTGCCGCCGAGTGCGCGCACCAGCCAGATCGCGACGGCGGTCGCGAGGACCATCTGACCGAGGTTGAAGATCGTCTTCATCGGTCCGCGCTTGGCGGCGAAGCTGCCGGCGAGCGAGCCGATACTCGCGACAGCGAGGCTCTGCCAGGGGGCGACCATCAACAGCACCGGGACGAACAGCACCTCGTCCAGGTTGATGCTCTCGATGTGGCTGCTGGCCTTGACGCTGCGTTGCGGCCGCATGTGCAGAGCCACCAGGGCGCTGGCGAGCAGCAGCGCTGCGCGGTTGCCGTTCACAACCGAGACAGCCGGATACCAGACGAACACAGTCAGGGCGGCGACGATGGCCAAACCCACCAACAGCGCGGTGGCCAGATGCAGGCCCCGCGCTGTTGCCGGTTTGCGAAAGGGTGTCACGCCGCTGATCCCTTGGTGGCATCAGCGGCGTGAGTCACCTCAGGCTTACTCCCAGGCAGTCGTCTTGCCAGAGGTCCGCTTGCCGTGGAACTCCCAGGCCGTGGTCTTGCCGGCCGTGGAGTGGTGACGAGCTTCCCAGGCAGTGGTCTTGCCTGCGTTGGAGTGGTGACTCCGGCTCTCCCAAGCCGTCGTCTTGCCGCCCCATGCCTCGGAGGACGCGCCGAAGGACAGCGCACCCACCGCAGCGATGGCGACGGAGGACACGAGAATCTTGCGCACAGAGACGTTGAACATGAGGGGATCCTTGCTGTGAGGATGAACGCACGACACCGCGTCGCACGCACTCCCATAGCATGGCAGCAGTTCACCTGGATTACCTGTCCGTGTGAAGGAAATAAATGGTGCCGCAGCCCGGTCTCTCCCGTTCTGCGGTGAAAAGTCGGCCAACTGTGGAGAGATGTGCCCACAGAGGCTGATGAATCCTATGAAGTTCTCACGTTGCAGCGGTGTCGGGCCCTGGGCGTCGTGCGTCTCTTCACGACCAGCTCCAGGTAACCCGGTTCATCCTCCTACCCCTCGTTACGGATCCCATACTGACAGCGACGGTTCAACGACCGAGAGTGCTTCGGGTGACAACCACCCGATTGGCCCCAGCCGACATCGTCCGTTCGGATGACCCTCAGTAACCCAGCGTGCAACACACAAGAAGTCTTGTGCAAGAGTCATTGTGCAAGTACGGTATGAGAGTGCCGAATGTCACGCAGCGTCGCGGTGATATCACCAAGATCGTGGCCATTCACCACCCGTTGCGTCGGCGCCTGCTCGAGATGCTCGCTGCCGAGGGTCCCGCCACGGCCTCCCAGCTCGCTGTTCGCACCGGTCAGCTGGTGGGCAACGTGAGCTACCACCTCAAGACGCTCGCCAGGGCAGCTCTGATCGAGGAAGCCTCCGAGCTGGCTCGCGACCGTCGCGAGCGGTGGTGGCGTCAGGTGCCCATGTCGCTGCGATGGTCCGTGGTCGACGCCCCGGATGCCAGTGACGACGAGATCATCGCCGCCGCGGCGGAGCAGCAGAACCTCTCCCATCACGTCGACCGCGTCTACCAGTGGTTCGAGGCCCGCGCGAGCTACGGGCCGGACTGGACGCGAGCGGCGTACGCCACCGAGTCGTGGTTACAGCTGACAGCCGAAGAGCTGGTCGAACTTACGGAGCGACTCCAGGACATGGTTGCTGACTTCGGTCGCAGCATCGACGCGAACGACGGCCAGCAGCGAGAGTCGGTCTACTTCTTCGCCCATGCCGTGCCCGCGCGGCCCTGAGCCGGGGACTGGGCCGGGGACTGGGCCGGGGACTGGGCGGCAGGGTCAACGGGGTCAACGGGGTGATGAGGGTGGGACCCCGGGGTCGTCGTCCGGGGTTGCCGTTTCCGTGGCCTCGCCCTGCAGGCGGGGATCGAGGGCGTCAGCCTGAGACAGGTGCTCCTCGACGCCGGAGCGGGCCTCGTCGACGCGCGAAGACTGCTGCAGGGCCGCAGCCTCGAGACGCTCGGCTTCTGCGGACTTTGCGTCTGCCTCCGCCTGAGCCTGCCGAGCGCGCGCTTGAATCTCGTCGGCCTTCGCCGCCTGTTGATCGACGACCGCGGACTGCTCCGCCGCCTCAGTGCGCATCGTGTCTGCGGTCGCAAGTCGCTGCTGCTCCACGCGCTTGCGGGTCGCCTGGACGAGCACAGCTCCCGCGACGATCACGATCAGCACGATGACGATCAGTACAACCCAGCCGGTTCCGGACATGGTGCCTCCTTAGGTCCAGCAGAGCAGGTGCCCATCGCCGATGGGGTTCAAACATGATTGACGCCGGTCCAGGGACATCGCCGTGAGAACCGGTCGGCGTCTCGATGTCGGGGGTCAGGGAGCGGGGAAGTGGAGGCTGACCCGATGACCGCGGATCGTGCCGGTCACGGTGGCACGAGCGATAGGAGCCAGGTCGTCCCATCGCAAGAGAAGGTGTGCCGGTGCGCTGCCCGAGCCGGACACTGTGACCCGCGCGAGCACCAGTCCTGACCGTCGGTGCCAGGTCATGGTGCCCGAGAGGGCCACATCCGTCACCCAACGCACCTTGCGCAGCTGCCAGTGCACCACCGGGTGCGACGAGCCGAACCAGCCTCCGCGTACGGTGAAGCGACCCCCTTGCAGGCCGACGCCCTCCGTGCCGTACATCGACCACCAGCGCGCCACCACGTCTGCCGCGGTAGAGGCGGCGATCCGGGCGGTTCGCGCTCGGGGACCTTGCCAGCCGGTTCGGTCCGCCCGGCGCACGAACCGGCCGACCACGCGGTTCTCGTGATACCTGCCGGCGCAGGAAGTGTCTCCGACGTCGCGATGGCGGACGAACCTCCGCACGATCAGGGATGCGCAGGCATCGAAATCGACGAGGGCGCTCACATGGACGGTGTTGGCGGTTTCGATGAAGGTGGAGTTGGGGAACGCTGCGGCTGTGGCGCGCGCGCCTTCAGGGGACGTGAGCGAGTCGAGGTCACCGTCGAGCACCAGTGTCGGCACGTCGGGGTAGGTCGGGTGGGGTGGCAGCGGATGCACCCAGCGACTCGGTGCCGGCCAGCGCAGGCAGTCGTCGTAGTAGCCGTACGGAGACGTCACCCACTCCCGGGTACGGAACGGCCCGAAGAGTCCCGGCCGGTCGCGGTGCAGCCGCGTCACGGCGTGCCGGAACTGCTGGTATCGAACCCGGACCGGTGCTGTGACGTCGTAGGGCTGCGGGTAGTCGTTGCATGCCACGGCGACGTACAACCCCTCCGAATAAGACGTCGCCGGTCCGGCACCGCCGACGTAGGCGGTTTCCCGGGCCAGCCGGAGCAACGGCTTGGTGTACGGACGCGGTGCCAGCGCCGCCCGCGTCGCGGCGTCCAGCTCACGGTAGATCGTCGGGGTCGTGGCCGCTCCGGTCAGAAGGTCGATCAGCGTGCCCACAGTGACCCGGGTGCGTCGTCGGACCCCGTCCGCGTTCGACGCCGCTCCGACGATGGGGTGCTGGCGTACGCGTCGCACAAGCCGCACCAGCCGGTGCATCGGGCGGCCGGGCCGGGTTGCACAGTCGGGGCTGCGCCGGCACACGATCGTGAATGCATGCCTGATAGCGCGGTTGGTGTCGGAGTACCACGGGTCACTCCCACCGACGGGGTAGGCCGCGTCGAGGACCAGGCTCCGGATCCGGCCCGGATGGCGAACGGCGAACGTCTGGGCGAAGAAAGTGCCGTACGAGTCGCCGTACAAGTCGACCTTTCCGATGCCGAGCTTGGTCAGAACGGCCGCCAGGTCGTCAGCCGCGAAGGCGCTCCCGTACATGTCCGAGGTCGCACCGAGATGCGCACCGCACGCGGCGATCGCGCGATTGCGGTTGCCCCGGTAGGACTGCAGCCACGGGCAGCGGATGGGCCCGGACCGGCCGGTGCCCCGGTTGTCGACCAGCAGCAGCCCGCGCCGGGCGAGCAGCGGCCCGAACAGGTCGAGGTAGTAGGTGCGACTTTCGGTCGTCGAGTATCCGGGTCCACCCTCGGAGGCGACGATGGTGCCTAGGCTGGGTTTGGACCGATCGCGCGCCGGGTAGAGCTCGTAGGCGATACCGATCCGACCAGCCGCCGGGTCGGCCGGATCCAGCCGGCGCTGGACCCTGCCGCATCGTGCGGTCCGATGCCGGCAGCTGTGGCCCGGCAGCGCATGCAGGGTCGTACGGGTGGACAGGGGGGACGCGGAAGGCGCGGAGGTAGCGGTGGCGGTCGGCGTCACCGGGACTGTCACTGCGGCGGTGGCTGCCAGCGTCAGTCCACTGATCAGGAGCGCAGCGGTGGACGATCGTCCGCGTCTACCCATCGCTGACCTCGAGTCGTCGTGCCGATGGCGAAGATGTTGCTGCGCAGGACGGGACGCGTCAAGATGCCGAACGTCCCGAGCGGGCGTGGGCCGGTCAGGCCGCGGCGTCAGCGCCCGGCAGAAGCCCTTCGTGGCGCGCGACCAGGAGGGCGGCACCGATGGTGACCGTGATGGCAGCGCCGTTGATCGACAGTACCGAAGCGCTCTTGACGATGACGAACGTGTGGAGGCTCTGGGACTGCAGCAGCCAGAGCGTCATGGCTGCCTTGCCGACGCAGAGCAGACCCCACATCAGGGTGAGGCGCTTGAACAGCTGGCGAATGCGCGGTCGTTGGGCGAGCTCGTCATTCATGGGGTAGAAATCGCCGGCCATCCGTGCGACAACCGGTCGCGTGCTCGCCAGGGACACGATGAAGACGGTCCCGAGCATGAAGTCGGTTGCCACCGGCTGCAGAAAGTAGAGAAAGGTGCTGCCACTCGCCAACGCAACCACCGTCTTCACCGTGACGACGGTGGCGGCCAGGATCAGGAGTCCGGAGCGGCGACGCCGGGTCGCCAGCTGCCAACCGATCGCACTGTAAGACCAGGCCAGAGCAGTGATCAGGGCACCCGTGACACCGAGCCTGAACAGCACGAAGGTGAAGAGCGCGGCCGGCATGACGCAGGCGAGCCAGAGGTTGACCCCGACGCGCTTGAGGATCGCGTTGAGATGCGGTACATGGACAGCGGCGTCAACGGGCGCGAGCGGTCTTTCGAGGGTCGCCAACTGGGTCATGAGTCGGGCCTGTCCGCCACTGCCAGTGCAAGCGGCTGTCGGTGTGACACCGAAGGCGGGGGCTGGTGCGGAAGGTCCAGAACCGTGAAGACCTCGGTACCCCGACTGTAGGTGCGGCTCCTGTGCTCCGCATGAGAATCCTCAGCAGGGGCACAAAACGGGCCGAACGGACGAGGTATGCCGTGGGCCATCGGTCGCAGCGTGGTCATCCGGTGCGGCAGCCCGGACTCAGGAGAGCAGGTAGATCCGGGACTCCCAGGGCTGCAGCGGTTCCTCCGGTGTCGCCTCGCCGTGAGTACCGAGGAGGACTCGAGCTCCCACCAGGTCGGGGAGTTCGCCCTCGTCGACCGACGCGGCGTACGACGAGCAGTTGGCCAGCACCAGCAGCGTCTGGTCGTGCCAGGATCGCATGAACGCCCATAGCCGCTCGTCGTCCGGCAACAGCAGCTCGAAGCGGCCCTGGACGACGACCGGGTGCCGGTGCCGGAGCTCGACCAGTCGACGGTAGTGGTGGAACACGGAGTCGGGATCCGCGACGGCAGCCGCAGCGTTGATCGTGGCTGTGTTCGGGTTCACCGGCAGCCAGGGATCACCGGTCGTGAAGCCACCGTGCTGCGAGTCGTCCCACTGCATCGGTGTCCGCGCGTTGTCCCTGCCCTTGGCTGCCAGTGACAGCAGGGACGTCTCGAGGTCGTCTCCTCGGCTGGTCGCGTCGTTCACGTGGTTGAGAGACTCGAGGTCGCGGTACTGATCGATCGCGGTGAAGCCCGCGTTGGTCATGCCGAGCTCTTCGCCCTGATAGATGTAGGGCGTTCCCTTGTGCAGGTGGAGGACGGTGGCCAAGGTCTTGGCCGAGGCGACTCGATGTTCAGGACTGTCGTCGCCAAACCTCGACACCGCACGCGGCTGGTCGTGGTTGTCCCAGTAGAGCGAGTTCCAGCCCACGTCGGCGAGCCCGTGCTGCCAGGTGGCCAGGTTGTGCTTGAGCACCGGCAACGGCAGGTCAGCCAGCGCCCACTTGCCGAGTCCGGGCTGCTCGTCGAGGCCCACGTGCTCGAACGTGAAGACCATCGAGAGCTCGTTGCGGTCCGGGTCGGTGACCTCGCGGGCCAGGTCGACGGTGCTCCCCGGCATCTCGCCCACCGTGAGCAGGTGCCGCTGCGTCAGCCCGACCGCTCGGTTCATCTCCTGCAGGAACTCGTGCAGCCGGGGTCCGTTGGCCACGGCCTGAGAGACGGGACCGAACTGACGGCCGCCCGACACCGCCAGCTCGGGGAGCGCCGGGTCCTTGGAGATCAGGTTGATGACGTCCATACGGAATCCGTCCACACCACGATCGACCCACCAGTGCATCATCGCGTACACGGCGTGGCGCACCTGAGGGTTCTCCCAGTTGAGGTCCGGCTGCTCACGACCGAAGATGTGCAGGTAGTACTCGCCGCTGCGCTCGTCGTACTCCCAGGCCGAGCCGGAGAACACGGACTCCCAGTTCGTCGGCTCGTCTCCGGGCATCCCGCCACGGCGGCCGGCCCGCGGCGGACGCCACCAGTACCAGTCGCGCTTGGGTGAGTCAGGGTCGCGCGACTCGACGAACCAGGGGTGCTCGTCGGACGTGTGGTTGACGACCAGGTCCATCACGACACGGATGCCGCGGTCATGGCATCCCGTGATCAAGGCGTCGAGGTCGGCCAGCGTGCCGAACAACGGATCGACGTCCTGGTAGTCGCTGATGTCGTAGCCGTTGTCGACCATGGGCGAGCGGTACACCGGTGAAAGCCAGAGCACGTCAATGCCCAGCAGCTGCAGATGGTCCAGCCGCGAGACGATCCCGGGGAGGTCACCGATGCCGTCACCGTTGCTGTCCATGAAGGAGCGTGGGTACACCTGGTAGACCACCGCCGACTTCCACCAGTCGGCAGCGGGCCGCAGGGCTTCGATCACCAGCCGACCCTATGCCGGCTGGCTCTGGCGGAACGTCGCCGGTGGGCATAGCCTCGCGATGCGCAGGGGTACTGACGACTGGAGGTGTCTCATGAAGAAGAGCCTTGTGGTGCTGCCGCTGGTGGCTGTGAGCGGACTGTGTCTGACAGCCGTTGACGTGGCTGCTGCTCCGGCGGCACCACGCGCGAAGACGACGGTGACGATCGAGGCGCAGGGCACGGATCTGTCGGGCACTGTACGGAGTCCCAAGCCGCGCCAGTGCGCCAACAACCGCAAGGTCATCGTCATCAAGCAGCAGGGCGCGCGCGGTGGCGGCGACGACACCCGGTTCGCGACCGACACGGCATCGCTCGAGGGCGGGGTCTACCGCTGGTCGACCGGGACCACCGGGACGCCCGGGCGCTTTTACGCGAAAGTCCGGCGTACCCCGAACTGCGCTGCGGACACCAGTCCCACGATTCGGGCCACCCGCTAGGCGTCCCGAACAGCCTGTCGCTGACCAAGCCGATTCGCAGTTCGGGCGCTCGCCGCTTACAGGCGGCCAGCGCGCTCTCCCGCGACCGCGCGGATGCGCGCATCCACGATCGGCACGGCGGCCATCAGCTCACTGAGCTCGGCGTCGGTGAGGACGATCACCTCGAGGTCGGTTCGCGCCTGCACGCTGGCCAGCCGGGGATAGCCGAAGCTCGCACCCCAGTCGAGCGCGGCGAGCTCACCGAAGAAGTCCCCGGAGACCATCGTCGTCAGCCGGCGGTCTCCTGCGAAGACGTCCGCCTCCCCGTCGAGGAGCAGGTAGAAGTCGCGGTCGATGTCCCACTGGCGGACGACCGTCTCTCCCGCTGCCAGGTGACGCCTGCGGCCGACGGTGGCGACCCACCGTACCCACTGGTCATCGACGTGTGCGAGGAGCGGCAGGGACCTGATGTCCTCGGTTCCGGCCACACCTACCTCGGGCCAACCGGCTGTGACATCCGCAGTCCTGTGTGCGTGTGAGTCGGAGCTGCCCGCACCAATGCTGACTGTCGCCGTCTCCAGCCGCCGCAGCACGACTTCGACGTCCGTCCACGTCGTCGTGTGGTTGAGGATGCAGATCCGGAGGGCGTAGCGACCGAACAAGCGGGTGGACGACACCATTCCCAGACCACTGTCCGCGAGGTCGCCGACCAGGGCCGTGTTGAAGGCTTCGACGGCCGCTTCATCGTCGTACTCCGCCGAGCACCGACGAAAGCACACGATCCCCAGCGTGGCCGGTGACATCAGCTCGAACACGTCGGAGTCCTCGATGTAGCGTTGCGCCCGCTCGGCGAGATCGAGA
>JANLYC010000132.1:0-2386 GCA_031365435.1 Nocardioidaceae bacterium | reverse complement strand
CTCGGCGTACACCGTGCAGGATCATCTGAAGGCCGTGTTCGCCAAGTCGGGAGTGAACAGTCGCCGCGACCTCGTCGCCGACGTGTTCTTCGGCATCTACGCCCCGCGCCTCGGGACCGCTGTCGGTCCCGACGGCTTCTTTGTCGACCAGCCAACCGGATCGTCGATCGGCCACCGGGAGGAGCGGTAAAGGTCAACGCTGCACCGGTGACCCGCAGCGCTCCTCAGCGTTGACACGGCGCGACCGGTCTGCGGTGACCGATCCCGGGATTGGCCTGCGCGATGTCAATCTCGGAACGAGAGTAGGAGGTGACCCATGGCCCCGGAGCGTCCACATCGTCGAGCCGTGCCCTGGCCGACACCATGAAACAGGCCGAGGACACGATCGGCTCGTTGATCGACGGGCCGGAACATCACAACGGTCGGTGCCCGATGGGCACTCGATGACGACGACATCATCTCGTTGCCGAACACCGCGCCGGGGTGCTCGGCGAGTGCCGTGCCGGCGGTGACGGACACGTCGATCATGAAACGCTGCGCTGGCAGGTGCGACCTTCCGTTCTTTGCCGAAGCCTTCGATCGCTCCCGGAAGCCGAGCAGCATCACGGACACCAGCGGTCAGACAGCGTCCCAGGGGGTGGTGGGGAATCGTGTGTGATTCCTGGTGGCGTCAGGTGACGGCTGGGAGGCTGTCGCCGGGGGCGTCGACAGTGTCGCGCGTCGGGTAGAGCTTGGCCATCGAGGCTTCGGAGAGGTAGTGACGATGGGTGGCCCAGTCGTCGTGTTGCTCGGCGAGCACGGCTCCGACGAGTCGGATGATGGCGGGGTCGTTGGGGGAAGATCTGGACGACGTCGATGCGGCGCTTGAAGCTCGCTCCGCCGCCGCACGCGGTGCGATGCCGACGAGGTTGGTGAGCGTGGATTTGGTTTCTGCAACGAGAGCCGCGAGTTCGTCGGCGGCCGGTTCACCGAGACCCACTAAAGCCAACAACGCCAGAAACACCGTTGACGAGACAGACCCACCGTGGAGGGATGTGCTCACCGAGACGAGGCTCGCCCGACGACGCGCCCGGAAGGTGTGAGCGCGTCGTCGGTCGGCGACCTGGTGGTGCTCGCCAATGTCAAGGGCCCGTACGGGGTCAGCAGTGGGTGGTCGGGTTCCAGGCGCTCAGCTCGCCTGCCGGGTTGTGCTGGTAGATCCAGGCGTGGAGGTCATAGTGGATGGGCATCCCTGGTTCGTGTCCTTCCATCGGGCCGTCGAAGGCGTGGCCCATCAGGGTCGGGCGGTCGGCGTCGGTGGTGGGGTCCTGGTCGGCGTCGGCCACGAACCATTCCAGAGCGTCGAGGTGGAATCGTCCGTTGGCGAGTCGGCGGTAGACGAGGATCTCCGGGGTGGTCGGGTCGACCTTGGTGTCGGCCGCGAGCGCCGGGTTGACGAAGTGGTAGCCCATCCCACCGACACCGGGGAGCTCGACGCAGGTATCGGTCGGCATGTAGCCGGCGGCGATCGCCGTGTCGACGTTGCGGAAGCGCTCGGTTGCTTCGCGGACCACGCGTCGTTGGGCGCGGGTGAGGCCGCCGCCGGTGGCGTCCGAGCCGTGGGCGAGGGCTGCGCCGGTCGGTGCGACGACCGCTGCGGCGAGGGCGACGGCGAGCGCCGCCTTGAGGCGGGGGCGGGTGATGTGGTTCATGATCTGTCCTCTCGGGTTGATGTTTGGTTGTGGGATTGTTTGGTGGATGGGACTGGTGGTTTGGTGAACGACGGGGAACCCGGGCCAGGTCAGCCGTGGTCGAGGAAAGCGATGTGCGGCTGCGCGTCAGCCCGGCCAACGGTGGGCCGTTGACGGACCCAGGGGTCGGTCAGCGGGTGATCGGTGAGCCGGCGGCGACCGGGAGGGCTGCCGCGGCCAGCTCGGTGAGGAACTCGTCGTAGTGCTGCGGCGATGCCCCAACCGTTGTGAACTGGCCGTCGACGATGACCTCGGCGGCGCCGATCTCGCGGCAGCGTTCGATGTCGTCGAGCACCTGGCGCCGGGTGCCGGCGAAGGGTGCCCGGTCTACATCATCGAGCGGAGTGTGGCTGAGGACGACGTTGGCGCGCACGACCATCTCGATGCTCGACGGGTCGCGTCCTGCCTCGGCCGCCATCGCGGTGAGACCCGCGAACATCGCCGGCAGCGCGTCGATCGGGATGCCGGCCGGATTCCAGCCGGCGCCGAAGCGGACGATGCGTTGCATCGACGCCGGCGCGTATGCCGCGAAGTACAGCGGCGGGTGCGGGCGTTGCACGGGCTTGAGATCGACCCGGCTCGCCGGCACCTTGGTGTACGCACCATCGACCGCAACGACATCGTCGGTCCAGGCGGCGATCATCGTGGCCACGAAC
>JANLYC010000214.1:0-1692 GCA_031365435.1 Nocardioidaceae bacterium | reverse complement strand
GGCCGCGTGGTCGACCGGCCCGACGGCATACGACGCGATCCCGGCCGACTTCAACGGCCGGCTGCTGCCGGAGGCGTGGGACCGGCTGGAGGAGATCGCCACCAACGCCACCGTCCGGGTGCCGCTGATGGCCGAGGTGGGGATGCGTTCGGTGATCAACGGGCCGGAAGGGTTCACGCCGGACAACGAGTTCTGCCTGGGCGAGACGGCGGTGGCCGGGTTCTTCGTGGCGGCCGGGTTCTGCGCGCACGGCATCGCCGGGGCGGGTGGCATCGGCAAGGTGATGGCGGAGTGGGTCGTCGACGGCGAGCCCGAGTTCGACCTGTGGCACATGGACATCGGGCGGTTCGGGGAGGCGTTCGCATCCCCGTCGTACACGCTGGCCCGGACGCTGGAGAACTACCAGACCTACTACGACATCAGCTACCCCGGGCTCGAACGGCAGAGCGGTCGGCCGCTGCGCACCTCGCCGGTCTACAGCTGGCACGCCTCCCGTGATGCGGTGTTCGGAGAGAAGGCCGGCTGGGAGCGCGTCAACTACTACGCCTCCAACGAGTCGGCCGACCTCGAACCGCTGCGGCCGCGGGGGTGGGCCGGTCGCGACTGGTCGTCGGCGACCGTGGTCGAGCACCGCGCCACCCGGACGACGGCCGGGTTGTTCGACGAGACGTCGTTCGCGAAGCTCGAGGTGCGGGGGCCGGACGCGGCGAAGTTCCTCGAGCGGGTCTGCGACAACGCCGTGGCCCGCGGCATCGGCGACGTCACCTACACGCAGGCGCTCAACGTCCGTGGCGGCATCGAGGCCGACGTCACGGTGACGCGACTGGCCGAGGACCGCTTCCGCGTCGTGACCGGGACGGCGTACGGCACCCACGACCTGGCCTGGCTGCGCAAGCAGGCCCGGCTCGGCGGGTATGACGTCGCGCTGACCGACGTGACCGGCGCCTTCGCCTGCTTCGCACTGTGGGGTCCGAACGCCCGCGCCATCCTCGCGTCGCTGACGCCGTCCGATGTCTCAGAGGAGGCGTTCGGGTTCATGACGTCGCAGCTGATCAGCGTTGCCGACGTACCGGTGCGGGCCTTGCGGGTGACGTTCACCGGTGAGCACGGATGGGAGCTCTACACGTCGACGGAGTACGCCGCGGGGCTGTGGACCCGGCTCATCGCCGCGGGTGCAGACCACGGTCTGGTGCCCTGCGGGTACCGCGCGATCGACAGCCTGCGCCTGGAGCTGGGCTACCGCGTCTGGAGCACCGACATCACGCCGGAGACCACGCCGTACGAGGCCGGGCTGGGGTTCTGCGTCAAGCTCGACAAGCCGGGCGGCTTCGTCGGAGACGCGGCGCTGCGGCGTGCCCGGGCGGCCGGGCTCACGCGTCGGCTCAGCCTGCTGGTGCTCGACGACCCGCGTGCCGTCGTACTCGGCTCGGAGCCGGTCCGAGTCGGTGCCGAGGTGGTCGGCCGGGTGACCTCAGGTGGCCTCGGCTACACCTGCGAGCAGTCACTGGCCTACGCGTACCTGCCGGTCGACCTGGCCAAGCCGGGGACCGAGGCGAGCGTCAACCTCTTCGGCTCGTGGGTCAGCGCCACCGTTACCGACGTCCGCACCATCCTGACCTGACGGTTGCTGCCCCACCGAACACCCCGCATCGCCCGAATGGCGGCCAGGAACGGCCCCAAACGGGAGGTACG
>JANLYC010000099.1:0-2340 GCA_031365435.1 Nocardioidaceae bacterium | reverse complement strand
TTGATCTGCTTGACGAACAACGGGATCAGCGCCGTGCGGATCACGACTGTCAGGCACACGATCGACAAGGTCCAGGACCAGCCCTCGCTCGCACCCAGGACGTCGTGGAAAAGGCCGTGGAAAACGCGCAGGATTCCGGAGGTCAGGAAATAGAGCGGCGTCATGATCGTGTGGCCGATGTTCACCAGAAAGTCGATCACGAAAGCTCCTGAGTCTCCATGCTCTGCCCGGCCGAGCTCGATGCCCGCCAGGTGAAACGAGTAGGTACGGGGTCATAGCCACCGGCTGCCCAGGGGTGGCAACGCGCCACCCGCCGACCGCTCAACCAGCTGCCTTTGACGGCGCCGTGCAGCTGCACAGCCTCGAGTGCGTATGCCGAGCACGACGGATGGTAGCGGCAGACCTGGCCGTACAAGGGGCTGATCAGGAGCCGATAGGCCCGAAGGAAGCCGATCAACAGGTACTTCATCGCCTGCCATCCTCGACCTTCGCCAGGCAGCGATCAAGGTCGGCGCCGAGCTCTGTGTAACCCGCGCGGGCCGCCGGTGGATTGGCGCGGATCACGAAGACACGTCCTGCCGGCAACTGGGGTAACCGAGCGCGCACGAGGTGCCTAAGGCGCCGCTTGACGGTAGACCTGACGACCGCCGTCCCGACGCCTTTGCTCACCACGAAACCGATCTGCGCCGGGCCTGGAACCGAGTCTGCGCTGGTGGCGCGGTCCAGCACGTGCACGACCAGCAGTCGTGTCCCCGCTCGTCGTCCCGACCGGACGGCGCGCAAGAAGTCGTCGGCACGACGGAGCCGATGGACGGCAGGGAGCACTCGAGGCTCACCGGGACGAAGGCAACGCTCAGATCAGGCCGCGAGACGACTGCGACCCTTGCGCCGCCGGCTCGCCAGGATGGCGCGGCCGGCGCGGGTCCGCATCCGCAGTCGGAAGCCGTGGGTCTTGCTCCGGCGGCGGTTGTTGGGCTGGAACGTGCGCTTGCTCATGGAGGACTACTCCCGGGTCGGGTGTGCTGGACAGTCAACAGGCGTCGGCCGGCACTACCTCATGGATGAAGGGTTCGACAACACCGCTCATCCACAGGGTATTTGTCGACAAGGCACTAAGTCTCTTTGTCAGTAACCTTGTCGTTCCTGCGGACATGCGGCACCCATCGACGCCGTAGCCGACCAACCAACGGTACGCGGAGAGCACGATGGGGGTCAAACCGAGCCGCCACCCGTGAACCGGTTCGCGCGATTTCCACCGGCATCTCAGCGACACACCGGCATCTCAGCGACACACCGACAGATCGCCACGACACACCGCCCCGCCAACCATCAACCTGTGGATGACGGGTTGAAACCCGCGCGGCGCTCTTGCTAGTTTCCCCCACAGCGTTTCCCTCAGTCTCCTCGGCTTCCCCCGCCAGGCCAGTTCTCGACGTTGGCATCACCCGCAGGTGCGGGCCCCGTCGGCAGCGGTACGGTGTCCCGGGTCCCAGCTCCGGGCGACCGCGTGATGACGAGCAAACCCAGCAACAAACACAGCAACAACTCAGCAAAAGCGGTGTACACAGCCTGTGGACAACAATGTGGACGCAACAAGGACCGGGGGATTCAGCGGTCCGGATCTCGGGCTGGATTTGTGCCGACACCTGGCCATTCGTTGAGACCGCACTGAGCCGCCGAACCATGAGGGGACCCTGCCGATGACCGAGGTCGTTGACCTTGCCCATGCCTGGAAGAAGCTTGTCGACGAGCTGCCCGCGAGCCACCGGGCGTGGTTGTCGGCTTCTCAGCCGGTGACGCTGCACGAGAACACCGCGATCGTCGCCGTTCCCGACGACTTCACTCGCAGCCAGCTCGAGACCCGGCTCCGGCCGCGCCTCGAAGATGCGCTCAGTCGATCGCTCGGTCAACCCGTGCGCCTGGCGGTCACCGTCGATCCGACCCTCGGCACGACCGACTCCGGCGCGGCCTCGCTCGAACCCGACTTCGACTCCCCCGAAGCGGTCGGTCCGGTCCTGGCCGCCGAGGCGCCCGGGATCGCCCAGCCGGTCGCCCAGAGCCTGGGCTCCGCCGCCAATCAGACCGGCGGCAACGTCCGCGACACCCGCCTCAACCCCAAGTACATCTTCGAGACCTTCGTCATCGGCTCGTCGAACCGGTTTGCCCACGCAGCCGCGGTCGCCGTGGCTGAAGCGCCCGGCAAGGCCTACAACCCGCTGCTCATCTACGGAGACTCCGGACTGGGCAAGACCCACCTTCTGCACGCGATCGGTCACTACGTCCGCAGTCTCTTCACCGGCGCGCGGGTGCGTTACGTCAGCAGCGAGGAGTTCACCAACG
>JANLYC010000082.1:0-2855 GCA_031365435.1 Nocardioidaceae bacterium | reverse complement strand
CCTGGAGAACCGACCTCGCCTGGTGGCTCTCAACAAGATCGACGTACCCGATGCGCGCGAGCTCGCCGAGCTGGTGCGCCCCGAGCTCGAGAAGCGTGGACTCGACGTCTTCGAGATCTCCGCCGCCTCGCACGAAGGCTTGCGCGAGCTCACATTCGCCATGGGTGAGCTGGTGGCATCGTCGCGGTCAGCGCCGCGAGACGTCACGCCCAAGCGCATCGTGCTGCGTCCCCCCGGTGACGCCGACGACGAGTTCACCATCCGCCAGGTCGACGGCGCCTGGCACGTGCGTGGTGCGAAGCCGCAGCGCTGGATCAAGCAGACCGACTTCAGCAACGACGAGGCCGTCGGCTACCTCGCTGACCGGCTCAACCGGCTGGGCGTCGAGGAGAAGCTGCTCGCATTAGGCGCCCAGGTCGGCGACGACGTCGTGATCGGTGACGACGACAATGCCGTCGTGTTCGAGTTCGACCCGCAGGTACAGGCCGGCGCCGAGACGCTGATGGGTCGGCGCGGGCAGGACCTGCGACTCGAAGGTCGATGACGGTGTCGTCATCGGCGTCGGCTGCGTCTTCTGCGTCGTACGGCGTCGGGGTGATGGCCGGTGCGCGTCGCGTCGTCGTGAAGGTGGGCTCGTCGTCGCTCACGACAGATGCCGGCGGCATCGACGACGCGCGACTGCGATGCCTGGTCGATGCCCTCGCCGTACGTCGACTGGCCGGTCTCGAGATCGTCCTGGTCTCGTCGGGAGCGATCGCCGCCGGCCTCGCGCCGTTGCGGCTGCGCACGCGGCCGCGCGACCTGGCCCGCCAACAGGCCGCCGCCAGCGTCGGACAGGGACTGCTCATGCACCGCTACACGGCGGCGTTCGAGGCCCACGGCATCCGGGTGGGACAGGTGCTGCTGACGGTCGACGACGTGACGCGTCGCGCGCACTACCGCAACGCCTACCGCACGTTTGCCAAGCTGATCGAGCTCGGCGTGCTGCCGATCGTCAACGAGAACGACACCGTTGCCACCTCCGAGATCCGCTTCGGCGACAACGACCGGTTGGCGGCGCTCGCTTCACATCTGGTCCACGCCGACGCGCTCGTCCTGCTGTCCGACGTGGACGCGGTCTACGACCGCAGTCCCGGCCATCCCGAGGCGAGGCGGCTGGACGTCATACGCGCTGAGGAGGATCTGGCGCACGTCGACGTGGCGGCGGTAGGAGCTTTCGGGACCGGTGGCATGGCGACCAAGCTCGAGGCCGCGCGCATCGCGACCGGAGCCGGCATCCCGGCCGTGGTCGGCCATGCCGACGACGTGCTGCGGGTGCTCGAGGGCGTGGCGGGCACCTGGTTCGTCCCGACCGGCAAGAAGCGCTCGACCCGGCAGCTGTGGCTCGCGCACGCCACCGAGGCGAACGGTGAGCTCGTGCTCGACGCCGGCGCCGTCCGCGCGGTGACCACCAGGGGTACGTCGCTGCTGCCGGCCGGGGTCGTCGCCGTACGCGGGACGTTCGTCGCCGGGGATCCGGTCGACCTGGTCGACGAGGCCGGTCACGCGGTCGCACGCGGGCTCGTGAACTACGACTCGGGGGAGATTCCGGTGCTTTTGGGGCGTACGACGTCGGAACTGGCGGCCTCACTGGGGGAGTCGTACGAGCGGGAGCTCGTGCACAGGGACGATTTGGTGCTCGTGCGGCGATCCTGACGCGCCGCGTCGCCGCGGATACAACGAGTTAGCCAAATCGCGTGCGCTCAGAGGCGCGGAACGGCAGACTTGAACGGCACCCGACCCCCTCCGGCCAGGAGTCTTCGTGACCCTCCCCGTTCGCCTGTGGCACGTCACTGTGACCGTTGCCGGTGAGCCACACCCGCTTTCCGAGACCCATCAGGCGCTCACCCGTCTGGTCGCGGAACGCCCCTTCCTGTCCTCACTGCGCTATGACTCGGACCGCGCGGAACTCAGCTACTGGGAGGAGGGCGAGGAAATGGTGGATGCCGCCTCCTTGGCGCTCCGCCTGTGGAACGAGCACCGCGAGTCCGCCAACCTCCCGCCCTGGAAGGTCGTCGGTCTCGAGGTGGTCGAGCAGGAGACCTACCAGGCGCGCCACCTGGTCACCCCCCTGGCCACCGCCGACGCCAGCCCCCGCCGCTTCTGACCCGTTGAGCCGTGAGTCGTGGCTGGTTGAGCCGTGAGTTGTGGCTCGTTGAGCCGTGAGTTGTGGCGATTCGGGAGGCGGGGCGGCGCTGAGATATCGCTCGTCGTCGGAACCGGGCGCCGTACGCTGAGGTCATGAGCCGAGCCGACATCCACCAGGCGGCCCACCGAGCACGCGAGGCTTCGCTCGTGCTCGCGACCACGCCGCGCGGAGTCAAGGACGCAGCCCTCCACGGCATGGCGGCGGGCCTCGAGCACCACACCGACACGATCCTTGCCGCCAACGAGCGCGACGTCACAGCCCAGTCCTCGGCGGGTATGCCGGCGGCGATGGTCGACCGACTTCGCCTCACACCCGAACGAGTCAAGGGAATGGCGACCGGCCTGCGAGAGGTGGCGACACTGCCGGATCCGGTCGGCGAGGTCGTCCGGGGATCGACGCTTGCGAACGGTCTGGAGCTCCGGCAGGTCCGGGTGCCGTTCGGGGTGGTGGCGATGATCTACGAGGGACGCCCCAACGTCACCGCTGACGCGGCCGGGATCTGCCTCAAGAGCGGGAACGCCGTGCTCTTGCGCGGCTCCTCATCAGCGCGAGCATCCAACGCCGCGATCGTGGACGCGCTGCGGGGAGCGCTCGAAGCAGCCGGGCTTCCCGCCGACACGGTTCAGCTTGTCGTCGGCGACCGTGACGACGTCGGACATCTCATGAA
>JANLYC010000057.1:0-3224 GCA_031365435.1 Nocardioidaceae bacterium | reverse complement strand
GGCGGCTGTTGTAGGGGTGGCAGAGTAGTTAGTCCCCACCGTCGGGGTACACCGAGGAGGGAACATGATTTTTCGCCCCCCAGGCAGGATTGCGCGACTGCCCTGGTACGCACAGCTGCTGGCTGGCATCGTTGCCGGAGGTTTGACCGTCGCGGCGGTGGCGCTCGTGACGTCCTGGCGCTGAGCGTTGCTGGGGCAAGGCTCTTCGCAAGGGCAAGGGGAAGGAACGGTTGCCAAGCAAGGAGACATTGGGTCTAGTGCTGGCCTCAACAACCATGCTGGAGGATCGAGGTCTACCAGAAGGTGAGACCTCGACAAACCCTCCCAGGACGCCAGGGAAGTGCGAGTCGCCGGGATTGAGGCCACGAGGGTTGTGGTCACCATGACGCGACGGTCATGATCGGCCATGGACATGCCTTTCGTGGTGCCTCCGGGCGAGGGCCGACTGCTCGACCTGGGCAACTTCGAAGCACTGGTGATCGCTGACGGGGACCAGACCGAGCAAGCGTTCTCACTCATCCAGACACGACGCGAGCCGCCCGGTTTTGGACCTCCCTTGCACCTGCACCGGGATGCCGCAGAGGCCTTCTACGTTCTGGAGGGGACCTACCTCATGTACACCGACGAAAGACAGGACCTGTGCCCTCCGGGGACTTTCGTCTACGTCCCGCGTCGTGTCCCGCACACGTTCAAGGTTGTCTCCGAGGAAGCAGGACGAAAACTGAACCTCTTCTCGCCAGCCGCCATGGTCGGCTTCTTCGAGGCCCTGTCGCACGCCGAGGCGAACGGGGAAGCGACGCCCGACCTTCTCGACCGGATTGCCGAGGAGAACGACATGGAGGTCCTCGGTCCGGTGCCCGACTCCTACCTCTGACCCGGCCGAGCGGCCGCTACCAGCCGCGGGCGCGCCAGTCGTCGAGGTGCGGGCGTTCGGCACCCAGAGTGGTGTCGTTGCCGTGGCCGGGATAGACCCACGTCTCGTCGGGTAGTCGGCTGAACAGCTTGGTCTCGACATCGCCGAGCAGACGCTCGAAGTCGGCCTTGCTGCCGTGGGTGTTGCCCACACCGCCAGGAAAGAGGCAGTCGCCCGTCCAGAGGTGCGGGGCGCCCGTCGGGTCGTCGTACAGCAGCGCGATCGAGCCCGGCGTGTGGCCGACGAGGTGGATGACCTCGAGCCGGCAGTGGCCGACCTCGACGACGTCGCCGTCAGAGACCGGGTGGTCGGTCGGGACCGGTATGCCGGAGACGTCCTCGACTCCCGCGACCGTGGTCGCGCGGGTCGCCGCAACGACAGCGCCCAGCGCGTCCCAGTGGTCCCGGTGCTGATGCGTGGTCACGATCGTGGAGAGCTGCTGGCCGCCGATCAGCCTGAGCAGGACCTCGGGTTCAGACGCGGCGTCGATGAGCAGCAGTTCGTCCGTGGCCAGGCACTGGAGCAGGTAGGCGTTGTTGTCCATGGGGCCGACGGAGGCCTTCGTGATCCGCAGCTCGGCGAGCTCACGGACCTCGGGCGAGCCCGGAGTCACGCGTCCGCGGTAGGTCATCGCCAGGCTCCCAACGTGGGAAGTGGGGAGCTGCTGTGCAGGCCGACACCGTTCGTGCGTCCGAGCAGCCACCCGAGGAGCGAGGGCGGCGGCCCGGACACCTCGGGTCCGCCGGGTTCGATCGTCCACCGTCCCTCGTCGTCGTTTCCGATGAGCACGACACCGGGCTTGTCCTGGTCGGCGGAGTAGTCACGGGTCACATCCGCCAGCATCCGCTCGACGAAGTCCTCGGGAAGGTGGGCCAAGGTGTAGTCGAGGTTGAGGTCGACGTGGTGGATCTCGACTTCGATCCGTCGCAGGTGGGGGATCTCGGAGCCCGTCGCCGTGCGGTTGCGGGCGCCCCACGCGATCGGGTTGGCCCACGTGCTCGAAGGGGCGTCCTGCAATTCGGTCTGCAGCCGTTCGGCGGTTGTCCGCACGTCCTCGACGAGCGTGGCGGCGTCCCGACCGGATCCCGCCTCGATGTCGGCGTTGCGCTTCTCACGGCTCGGGTACATCGGCGTCTCCACACCGGTCCGCGCCCAGGTCAGCAGGTTGAGCATCGCTTCTGCGTTGCGCGCGAGGTGCGTCAGCACGTGGCCTCGCGACCAAGTCGGCAGCAGAGACGGCTCGCGCGCCTGAAGATCGGTGAAGCCGCCCAGGGAGTGCAGCAAGGACTCGGTCGAGGTCGTCAGGGCACGGATGCTGACGGCGACGGCGTCGCCCGGTCCAGCGGTAGCGCTGGCGGACATTCCGGGCACGTCGGCCGGGGGCAGGCCGGCATCGCCATAGCCGGGCTCGTGGTGGGAGTCAGCCGATTCAGCCATACCGAAAACCTATCGTGTCGTCCCGGCGACCCCCTTGAGTGCCTCGCTAGGATGGCGAACGTCTGTTCGAATCGAGCACGTGCGTCCGATCGCCTCCTGATGGCCGACCGACAGTCCGGTGAGTGTCGGTGTCCTCTGTCATCATGGGTTCCCGTGGCGTCTGTGCGGGTAAAGGGTGAGTGGTGGCCGACCAACTGATCGTTCGCGGAGCTCGCGAGCACAACCTCAAGGACATCTCCCTCGATCTTCCGCGGGACTCGATGATCGTGTTCACCGGGCTGTCGGGGTCGGGCAAGTCCAGCCTCGCGTTCGACACGATCTTCGCGGAGGGACAACGACGCTATGTCGAGTCCCTGTCGGCGTACGCCCGGCAGTTCCTCGGCCAGATGGACAAGCCCGACGTCGACTTCATCGAGGGTCTCTCGCCGGCCGTCTCGATCGACCAGAAGTCCACCTCGCGCAACCCGCGCTCGACCGTGGGCACGATCACCGAGGTCTACGACTACCTGCGGCTGCTCTTCGCCCGCGCCGGCCGACCGCACTGCCCGGTCTGTGGTCGCCCGATCGCCCGGCAGACGCCTCAGCAGATCGTCGACCGCGTGCTCGAGCTCGAGGAGGGTGCCCGGTTCCAGGTGCTGGCGCCGATGATCCGTGGCCGCAAAGGGGAGTACGTCGACCTGTTCCGGCAGCTGCAGACGCAGGTGTTCTCGCGCGCTCGCGTCGACGGCGAGATCTACCCGCTGACCGAGCCGCCCAAGCTCGACAAGCAGAAGAAGCACACGATCGAGGTCGTGGTCGACCGTCTCGCGGTCAAGGCCTCCGCCAAGCGTCGACTCACCGACTCCGTCGAGACCGCGCTGGGACTCTCCGGTGG
>JANLYC010000207.1:0-2367 GCA_031365435.1 Nocardioidaceae bacterium | reverse complement strand
GACGGCTACGGCCGCAACTACCTCCTGCCGCGCGGCGCAGCCATGCGGTGGACCCGCGGAGCCGAGAAGCAGATCGACTCGATCAAGAAGGCCCGTGAGGTCCGCGACGTCCGCGACGTGACCCACGCCGACGAGATCAAGTCCCAGCTCGAGGGACTCACCGTTCGGCTACCGGCCCAGGCCGGCACGAGCGGGCGGCTCTTCGGTGCGGTGACGGTGTCCGACATCGTGGCCGCGGTGAAGTCGGCCGGTGGTCCCGACATCGACAAGCGTCGCATCCAGGTCGGCAACCCGATCAAGACGCTCGGCTCTCACCAGGTGACGATCAAGGTCCACGACGACGTGGTTGCCACGGTCACCCTCGACGTGGTCGCCAGCTGACCTGAAGCTTGGCCGCTCAGGTCCGCCCGCGAGCGACAGGGGAGGCGCCGAGCACGAGCCAGGCGTCGCCGCGTTCACGCCACAGCAGGGTGCCCATCCGGACCACCATGAACGCGCTGAATGCCCACCACAGGGACGTGAGGCCACCGTCGAACCAGAGGACGGCCAGCGCCATCGGCACAAAAGCCAGCAACGTGACGAGACCCGCCCAGGCGAGGTAGCGACCGTCGCCGGCCCCGATGAGGACGCCGTCCAGGACGAACACGATGCCCGAGACAGGCTGATGCAGGGCTGCGACCAGCAGCACCGCCGACAACAGGTGCTGCACCTCTGCGTCGGGACTGAACAACGGCACGACCCAGGGCCGGACCGCCGCCGTCACGATTCCGAGCGCGGCGCCGCAGACCAGGCCCCAGCGCATCATCCTGCGCGTAGCGGCCCGGGCGGCGGACGCATCGCCGGCGCCCAGGAGGCGCCCGGTGATGGCCTGACCGGCGATGGCGATGGCGTCCAGGGCGAAGGCAAGGAAGGCCCAGATCGTGAAGGCGACCTGATGGGCCGCCACGGCTACGGTCGAGATCGACGCCGCGACATACGTCGCGACCAGCAAAGCCAGCCGCAGCGTGAGGGTCCGGACCAGGAGGGGGATGCCGGCGCGCATGGCCGCCACCACTCCGGGGCGGTGCGGTATGAGCGCAGCCCCGTGCCGCCGCGCCGACCGAGTGACGACAGCGACGATGATCGTGGCCGCCACCCCTTGGGCCAACAGCGTGCCGATGGCCGAGCCGGCGATACCCCACCCGAACCCATAGACGAAGAGCACATTGAGCCCGATATTCACCAGGTTGGTCGCAACGGCGACCACGAGCGGGGTTCGGGTGTCCTGGAGACCGCGGAGGACTCCGGTCGCCGCGAACATGAGCAGTAGCGCCGGGATTCCCCAGCCGGCGATCCGCAGGTAGAGCACGGCGTACGACGTGACCTCCGGGGCCGCACCGAACGCGTCGACGATGCCCGGGGTGAAGAGAGCCGTCGCCGCGGCCGCTACGGTCCCGATGACCAGGGCCAACCAGATCCCGTCGATGCCGACGTTCAATGCGCCTCGCCGGTCCCCGGCGCCGACCGACCGGGCAACGGTGGACGTGGTGCCGTAGGCCAGGAAGACGAACAGGCCGACAGCGGTTTGCACGATCGTGCCCGCGATCCCCAGTGCAGCCAGCTGGGCGGTGCCCAGGTGGCCGACGATGGCGGCGTCGGCGAGCAGGAACAGGGGCTCGGAGATGAGGGCGGCGAAGGCCGGAACCGCCAACCTGGAGATCTCTCGGTCGTAGCCGCGGCGCCGCGCCGTGGCCTCGAGAAGACCGCCTGGCGTGTCGCTCGGCGTGTCGCGAGAATCTGTGGGAAACCGCTGGCTGGACGAGTCGAGAGGTGCTAGTTCAT
This sequence comes from Nocardioidaceae bacterium, assembly GCA_031365435.1. Lineage (GTDB taxonomy): Bacteria > Actinomycetota > Actinomycetes > Propionibacteriales > Nocardioidaceae > JANLYC01. Next base: position 546 of record JANLYC010000207.1, on the reverse strand, counting down.
CCGCTGGATCGTCATGCACAAGGCCCCCTCTCGACCTGGCGAACTTTCTTTTCTCCACATGGCTGTGCGGACGTTTCTGCAGGTCAGGCGCCCTGTCTGGGAACCGACCAGCAGACTGTCCACGGGTCTATCCCCAACCTGTGCACACACTGCACCGGCGTTTTCCACAGTGATCTGCGGTTATCCACAGGGAGGTGTTGACGACGGGCTATCGCCGGGCCTCTGTAGCCACGTAGCGTCCCTCTTCGGGACTGTCGGTGCACCCCCCTACCTTCGCAGATGAAGGTGTGGCGGATGTGATGGGCGGCTCCACCTGCACGATCCGGCGCGACAGCCCGCGCAACGATGTCCGAGGCCGAGGGGAGCGACGTGACCATCGCCGAGATCCACGGTTCGGCTCCCGCCGACTACGACCGTGGCGCACCGTCCGGCCGGACTCCTCCTCAAGACGAGCACGCCGAGCAGTCGGTGCTCGGTGCGATGATGCTCAGCAAGGACGCCATCGCGGAGGTGGTCGAGGCGTTGCGGGGGGCGGACTTCTACCGC
>JANLYC010000632.1:0-3101 GCA_031365435.1 Nocardioidaceae bacterium | reverse complement strand
TGGCACGCTGTCGCAGCTCACGAACCTGAGAGAGCGCGAAGGATTCGGCGCGGAGCATGGCCCGGGCGGCCGATGATGCCCGAAAGTCCCATGGGGGGAATGCGGAACGTTGAGCACACTGAGGAATGAAGAGGGTTCCCGGCGCCTGCGTGGCGTTGCGGGCCAACGAGCCGGGAGACTGGAGTAGGGGACGAGCATGTTCAACCAGGTCAACGGGTTGCCGTTGCATCCGCTTGCGATCCACGCCGCCGTGGTGCTCGTTCCGCTCGCCGCCTTGCTGGGGTTGTTGTTCGCGGTGCCGCGCACTCGCATGTGGTCGCGGCTCCCGTTGCTTCTCGTGTCGGTCGGTGCACTGGGTGCCGTCTGGGTGTCGGTGCAGAGCGGTAAGGCACTGCAACGAACGCTGAACCTGCAAGGCCCCCCGGCCACCTTGATCGCGACCCACCGACACCGGGCGAACCTGCTTCTGCTGCTCATGATCGGCTTCGCCGTGCTCGCGGTCGTGACCTACGTGCTGACGAGACCAGCCCAGGTCAAGCCCATGGTCACGAACGTGCTGGCGGTCCTGCTGGTCGTGGGCGCGGTGGGCATCGCGGTCCAGACGTACCGGGTCGGCGACGTCGGCGCCCGGGCCCTGTGGAACCCCACCGGCCAGGTCGACTACAGCCGCTGACCCCTTCCGCGGATATAGGGGAAGTGCCGGGGCGACACGCCGTCGACGCCTGTTCGTTCCCGCAAATCGCGGATAACCGGGTCAGTACACGTCGGGGCGGTCGCGGCTGGCAAGCAGGCGGCGGAACGACTCCACGCGCTCGGCCTCGACCCGGCCGTCACCGATCGCCTCATCGAGGGCGCACTCGGGTTCGGTCGCACCGTGCCTGCAGCCGCGCGGACAGTCCACGGTGAGCTGGGCCAGGTCGTCGAAGGCGAGGATCAGCTCCCGCGGGTCGACGTGGTCAAGCCCGAAGGACCGGATCCCGGGGGTGTCGATGACCCAGCCACCGAAGGGCAGCTCGAGCGCGATGGCCGAGCTCGAGGTATGCCGTCCACGCCCGGTCACCACGTTGACGTGGCCGGTGACCCGGTCGGTGCCCGGCACCAAGGCGTTGACCAGCGTCGACTTGCCCACGCCGGAATGCCCGACGAAGACGCTCACCTGGCCGCGCAGCCGGTCCCGCACCGGGTCGAGGTCGCCGCCGCGTTCCGCGACCACCGACGGCACCCCCAGTGGCCGGTAGGTGGACAGCAGCGTCTCCGGATCGGCGAGGTCCACCTTGGTCAGGCACAGCAGTGGCTGGAGCCCCGCGTCGTACGCCGCCACCAGGGCGCGATCGATGAGACGCGGCCGTGGTTCGGGGTTGGCCACGGCGGTCACGATGACCAGCTGGTCGGCGTTGGCGACCAGGATGCGCTCGACCGGATCGTCGTCGTCCGACGTACGCCGGAGCACCCTCTGACGTGGGGCCACCTCGACGATGCGGGCGAGGCTGCCGTCCGCACCCGACACGTCACCGACCACGCGGACCCGGTCGCCCACCACCACGCCCTTGCGTCCCAGCGGGCGCGACTTCATCGCCATCACGGTGCGTTCGGGCTGCCCCGCGGGAGTGGCACGGACCGTGTAGCGGCCGCGGTCCACAGTGACGACGAAGCCCTCCACGGCGTCGTCGTAGGTCGGTCTCTCCTTGGTGCGTGGTCGGGTGCGGCGACGGGGCCGGTCGAAGTGGCTTGGATCGGGTTCGCGGTACGTCGGGCTCACTGCACCAGCGCCTGCCAGTCCGCCGCGAAGCTGCCGTGGGTCTTGGACGTGGTGGCGATGTCCTCGACCGACAGGTCGCTGACACGCAACCCCAGGACGGCACCGGCCTGAGCCATCCGATGGTCGCGGTAGGTGCCGAAGACGCCGCCATGCAGGAGGCGGGGACGGATCTCCAGTCCGTCGGCTGTCTCGCGCACGTCCCCGCCGAGTGCGTTGATCTCGCGCGCCAGCGCGGCGAGCCGGTTGGTCTCGTGGCCACGAAGGTGAGCGACTCCCCGCAGCCACGACGTGCCGTCCGCCAGGGCGCACACGGCAGCCAGGACAGGAGTCAGCTCGCCGACATCATGCAGGTCGAGGTCGACGCCGGCGATCTCCCTGCCGCCCGTGACAGTGAGCCCACCGGCGTCGACGTCCGCAGCGGCTCCGAAGTGGGGGAGGATCTCGCGCAAGGCATCCCCGGCCTGGGTCGTCGTGGCCGGCCAGCCCGTGACGGTGACCCGCCCGCCGGTGACCACGGCGGCGGCCAGGAACGGTGCCGCGTTGCTGAGGTCGGGCTCGACCCGGACCGGCACGCCACGGACGGCGCCCGGGTGGACCCGCCAACGGTTCGGCTCGTCGTCGTCGACGTCGACGCCGCGCTCGCGCAGCATGGCCAGCGTCATCGCGATGTGCGGCAGCGACGGCACCGGCTTGCCTTCGTGCCGGACGTCCACGCCGTCGTCGTACCTCGCGCCGGCGAGCAGCAGGGCGGAGACGAACTGGCTTGACGCCGAGGCATCCACCGTGACAACACCCCCAGGAATGTGACCGGTCCCGTGCAACGTGAACGGCAGGGACGTGGACCCGTCAGGCAGGTCGACCCCGAGTCCGCGCAGCGCCCCGAGGATCTCCCTCATCGGTCGTACGCGGGCACCGGCGTCGCCGTCGAACCGGACGGGCCCCTCCGCGAGCGCAGCAATGGGCGGCACGAAACGCATCACCGTTCCGGCCAGGCCACAGTCGATGGCGGCCGGCCCGGTCAGCGGACCGGGGACGATGTCGATGCGCCCCGGTGCTTCGGTGATACCTGTCCCGAGCGCCGAGAGGGCGGCCACCATCAGTCGGGTATCACGGGCCAGCAGCGGGTCGTGGATGCTGGACGGCCGATCGGCGATGGCTGCCAGCAGCAGTGCACGGTTGGTGATCGACTTCGAACCTGGCACGGTCACGACGCCGTTGACAGGTCCGGCTGCGTACGGCGCTGCCCACAGGGCGACCACGGGAGTGGTCACGCGCGAGCCCCGGTCTTCACGACCGAAAGCCTACCGATTGCCCCGCCGAGTTCCGCTCATCGCGATGGTGT
>JANLYC010000610.1:0-3208 GCA_031365435.1 Nocardioidaceae bacterium | reverse complement strand
GAACACACGATCCCACAGGGTGCGGAATCCGGGGGTCTGCTCGATCAGTGTCGCGGCCACGTACCGCAGGTAGTCCCGGGTCGGTTCCGCGACCTTCGCCCGGCCCCAGCCGGTGTCGTTGTCCACACCACGGGCGGCATTGGACTGGGCCACCGCCTCCTTGCGGGCCTGCTCATAGGTTCTGACGGCGTTCGCGACGGGGGTGTCGGCGAACGCCGGGTCCTTCGCCGCCGCGAACGCCTGCACGGCGTACCGGTTGTACTTCCCGGCGTCGATCCGCTCGTCCCACATCGGGAACTGCTTACGGATCTCCCCCTTCACGTACTTCAAGTAGGCGGCCTGCTGCGTGTCGGGGAACGGGCCGGTCTCGTCCTTGTACTGGAAGTACAGGTCCCACGCCGCCGACGACTGGGCGGCGACCTGCCGTTCCTTCAAGTCCCGCTGGTCCCGCTCACCCGACACGATCTGCCGCTTGTACTCGTCGAACGAGAACGGCGAGTCGGGGTCGGTGAAGTACGACCACACGTCCCCGTACTTGTCGAGCACCTCCGGGTGTGCCCGCGCCACATCGTGGGCTTCCTCCGTCGTCAACTGGGAGGACCCCTTCGTGGAGCCGGTGATCGCCAGCCAGGCGGCGTCGCCCCACTTGGTGAGGAACTGCCGGTTCGCCTCCCCGTAGTCGTCCGGGTTCTGCCGCTGGAACTTGCGGTAGTCCGCCGCGACCAGGGCGAGCTTGTAGGAGCGGCCACCCATCAGGTACTCGGATTCGGCGCGCGGGGACGCGGGGACGGAAGACTGGGCGACGGCTTGGATCAGGTACAGGATCTTCCCCTTGGCTTCGGCGTCCTTGCGGAGCCGGGCCTGCTCGTCGGGGGAGTTGCCGTAGTTGCCGGTCGACCCGAGGTACACCATGGTGTCGTTCAACGATTCCTGGTAGCGGCGCTTCTGCTCCGGGGAACCCAGCCCGAGCGTTGCGAGGAGCCGCTGCACGTGGCCGGGCGCGAACCCTTCCAGGAGGCCGCCCGAGGCGTCGGGGTCACCGTAGGGGTTGATCAGGTGCCGCACGTCGTCGGTGGCTTTCTTGTCGGGCAGGAACCACGACGCGGGCCACGTCACCACCGGACCCAACCCCGGCAGCAGCGACGACGTGATCATGTTCGCGCCCTTGATGGTGCCGGAGAACCCGCGCCCCCACCCCTGGGTCAACGGGTAGAAGAACCGTTCCTCCCCGTTCTCGTCCACGTACACCTGCCCGGACTGCCGGGCCCCGTGCATCCCCTGCTCCACCCGGTGCAGGATCAGCGGGTTCTTCACCAGCCGCTTCCCCCAGAACCGGTACATGTCCGCGACCGCCGCAGCGAACGGCGACATCATCCGCACCGACCGGGTCCAGTTCCCCTTGTTGTGGGAGTTGTACACAATGTCCATCCACCGGTCGAACGCCCGCGTGTCCGCCAGGTCGGCGATGTCGTGAACGTCCAACTGGCCGGACGGGCCCGACACGGCCCGCAGTTCGCGGAGCACCGACTGCGGCATGTTCGCCCGTTCCGCGTTGGCGACGAGCGCTGCCCGCGCCTCCGGGGTCCCCAGCGGTGCCAACCGGACAGCGTCCTGCCAGTGCAGTTGCCGGAACAGGGGGGAGTTGACGAACCGGTTGTTCGGCTTCGACCCGAACAGTTCGAACGCGTACCGGGACACGGCCTTGAAGTTCGCCTTCGCGACGGTCGCGGACAGGGAGTTGGGGGTGACGGTGAAGTCGGGCAGGTGGGCCGCGTACTTGTCCAACGCTTCGGCGGCTCTCGGGTTGTACGCCAGGTTCCCCCGCGCGTTGCGGGACACCAACGGGACACCGTCGATCTTGCCGGTGCGGATCGCTTCCCGCAGTTTCGGGTGCCCGCCGGTGGCGTCGTCGACGCGTTCCATCACCTTCGCCATGTACGCGGTCGCGCCCTCCCGGGTTGCCAGCTCCGGGCGCTGGCCGAGCATTTTACGGCGGACCGCGGACGCCATGAACTGCGCCACCGCCCCGTCCAGGCCGTTGTCGGAATCGACAGCCATCCGGTACTCCGGGGACGCCGCCAGTTTGGCGAGGGAGAACCGGTTCCCGTCGAGCCACTGGTCGTAGTTGCCGCCGTTCCTCGCGGCGACCCGGAACTCCCCGGTGTACACCCGCTGCTCATCGAGCATGGGGCCGCCGCCGTGCTCGTGGGCGCGAACGAACCGGTCGACGTCGTCTTCCAGGGTGCCGCGCAACTGGAAGTCCTCGCCGGAGGCGGAGATCCCGCCGCGCCCTTCGGAGGGGTCGGCGCGGGTGGGGAGCACGCTTTCGAGGAACCGGCCGGCGCGGGTGTCGGCGCGTCCCATGCGGCCCAGGTAGCGGGAGGAGTTGGAGCGCGGGTTGTCCGCGATCCGCCACGCCAGGGCGGCGAGGGGGTCGTTCATCATGCCGGGTAGCCCGTCGGTGGTGATCCGGGCCTGCGCTTCGGTCAGGTTACGGATCGCCCACGCGGGGCCGCGGACCGGGAGGACCATGAACTTGAAGAACGTGGTCGCCCCGTCACCGAAGCCGACGACGGACTGCCAGCCGGGGGAGTTGTACAGGCGGTGCATCCTGGCGGCGGCGCGGCCGAACTCGGCGGGGTTGATGAGGGGGATGCCGTCGGTGAACATCTCCGCGGACGCGGCCGCGGCGGCCTGGTCGTGCAACGCCCCGTCGACCTCGAACGCGTTCTTCACGCTCCCCGTCTTCGGGTCGACCCAGTAGTTCCGCTGCTCCGCCAGGCGTTCCTGCCAGATGCGGGTCAGGTTCTCGGCGTGCCCGCGTTCCACGCCGTGCGCCAGCAGCATCTTCTTCGCCGCGTCGGCCATCGCCACCACCGGCACCGACCAGTCCGCCTCCGGGTCCACGATCCCCCGGGCGAACGCCTCCACATTCTTGGAGATGAACTCCGGGGTCATCGTGTCCTTCGCGACCCCGGTCCGCATCGCGTGCAGCGTGCGCCGGTACTGCTCCACCGCCCACGCCGGATCGCTGCGGGACACGTAGGTCTCAGACGGTGCGAGCTGCGCCCACCGTCCGGTCTTCAACCGGGTGGTGGCGGAGGCGATGCCGGCGAACTTCCCCGCGAGAGGGCCTTGGCCGACTGCGGCGAGGTCTAGGGAGGTGGGGTCGGTGCGGCGGGTGATGAACCCCTTCCCCATCTCTTCC
>JANLYC010000607.1:0-6276 GCA_031365435.1 Nocardioidaceae bacterium | reverse complement strand
CCTCGGCCTCGGCGAGCTCGGCCTCCAGGTCTTCGGCGGTCGGGGCAGCAGAGAAGTTCACGACCAGCGCCTCGGGGTCGAGCATCAACGTGCTGCCGGCCACGAGCTTGAGATCCTTGCCCAGGATCGGCTCGCCGACCTGGCGGCCTTCGATGTCGACCTCGACCGAGGACGGAATGTGCGTGGCTTCGGCCTCGATGGAGATGACGTTGTGGTCCAGGGTGACCAGCACGTCAGGAGCAGCGTGCCCGACGAGGATGACGGGGACATCCACCGTGACCTTCTCGCCGCGGCGGACGAGGATCAGGTCGGCGTGCTCGATGAATCCTTTGATGGGATCGCGCTGCACCTGCTTGGGAAGCGCCAGCTGGCTGTCGCCGTCGAGCTCGATCGAGAGCAGGGCGTTCGCCGTCTTGAGCGCCAGCATCAGGTCGTGGCCGGGCAACGTGATGTGCACCGGGTCGGTGCCGTGACCGTAGAGCACCGCAGGGACCTTGTCCGCGCGGCGGATCCGTCGGGCCGCTCCCTTGCCGAACTCGGTCCGGGACTCAGCCTGGATCTTGACCTCAGATGACACGGGGAACTCCTAGCACAACGTCGAACACATGGCCTACGGACAACCGGCGGACCGGCGAGATCGGTGGCTGCTCGGCGCAGAGCGCGCGTGGTCGGAGAACCGCGTCGATCACGGAGTCCGACTGATGTCGGAACGCGAGTCGCAGGTCAACAGGCCGCCGCTCGCTCCCTCGCCGAGGCAACCCGGCAAGTTTAGCGGCGTTGCCTGACGAGGGGAAATCCGCAGACAGCACCTGAGGGTCCGACCAGCCTCACTGCGCTCGGCCGTCACAGCACCTGCTGGTCCGACCAGCCTCACTGCGCTCGGCCGTCACAGCACCTGATGGTCCGACCAGCCTCACTGCGCTCGGCCGTCACAGCACCTGATGGTCCGACCATCCTCACTGCGCTCGGCCGTCGAAGAGACTCGTGACTGATCCGTCCTCGAACACCTCGCGGATGGCGCGGCTGATGAGAGGGGCGATCGACAAGATGGTGAGCTTGTCGAACTGATGGTCAGCGGGGATCGGCAGGGTGTCGGTGACGATGACCTCGCAGGCGCGGCTGTTCTTGAGGTGATCAACCGAGTTGCCGGAGAGGATCGCATGGGTGGCGACGATGATCACGTCCTCGGCGCCGGCAGCCAGGATTGCCTCGGCTGCTTTCACGATGGTGCCGCCGGTGTCGATCATGTCGTCCACGAGCACACACACGCGACCCTTCACGTCGCCGACGACGCGGCTGGCCTGCGCGAGGTTGGCCTGAGTGATGTCTCGCGTCTTGTGGATGAACGCCAGCGGCGCTCCGTCGAGTCGAGCAGACCAGTGCTCAGCGACCTTGATACGACCCGCGTCGGGAGACACGATCGCGAGGTCGCGGTCCCCGTACTTGTCCGCAACGTAGTCGGCCAGCACCGGTTGAGCCGCGAGGTGGTCGACCGGACCGTCGAAGAACCCCTGGATCTGTGCCGTGTGCAGGTCGACGGTGATCAGTCGGTCCGTCCCGGCAGTCTTGAACAAGTCCGCCATCAGGCGTGCTGAGATCGGTTCTCGGCCCAGGTGCTTCTTGTCCTGACGCGCGTAGCCGTAGAACGGCATCACGACCGTGATCCGCTTGGCGGACGCCCGTTTCAGCGCGTCGACCATGATGAGATGCTCCATGATCCACTCGTTGATGGGGCTCGTGTGGCTCTGGATGACGAACGCGTCACAGCCGCGAACGGACTCCTCATAGCGCACGTAGATCTCGCTGTTGGCGAACTCACGGTGGGTCGTCGGCACCAGGTTGGTCTCGAGCAGTCGAGCGACCTCTTCGGCGAGGGCGGGATGGGCCCGACCCGAGAAGAGCATGAGGTTCTTCTCTGTCGTGCGCTTGAGTCCGGTCACTGCTGGTTCTCCTCCTGGGCCGCCTTGGCCTCAGGGCCCGCCTGGGCCTCCTGGGCCGCCTTGGCCGCCTCCGCGGCCGCCGAACCGGGTCGTTTGCGCTCGACCCACCCCTCGATGTGCCGTTGCGGTCCGGTACTGACGGCGAGGGTCCCTGGTGGGACGTCGCGCCGTATGACGGTGCCGCCGCCGGTGACCGCGCCGTCGCCGATCGACACCGGCGCAACGAAAGTGTTGTTGGATCCGCCCCGCACGTGGGCGCCGACCTGGGTGCGGTGCTTGGAGACCCCGTCGTAGTTGGCGAAGATCGTTCCGGCTCCGATGTTGCTGCCCGGCCCGATCTCCGCATCGCCGACATACGACAGGTGCGGCACCTTGGCGCCGTCACCGAGGATCGCCTGCTTCGTCTCGACGAACGTCCCGATCTTGCCCGCTCTCCCGACGACGGTGCCGGGCCGGAGGTACGCAAAGGGCCCGACGCTGCTGTCGGCGCCGAGGACGGCGCCATGACCGTGCGTACGGACGACGCTGGCGCGCTCGCCGACCTCCACGTCGGTCAACGTGGTGTCGGGGCCGATCGAGGCGCCACCGGAGACGACGGTCGCGCCGTGCAGCTGCACGCCTGGTAGCAAGCTCACGTCAGGGGCCAACCGGACGGTGACGTCGACCCACGTCGCAGCGGGATCGACCACCTCGACGCCTTCGGCCATCCAGTGGTCGAGCACCCGCCGGTTGAGCTCTTGACCGAGGGCCGCGAGCTGGCGCCGGGTGTTGACTCCTTCGGTCTGCCACAGGTCCTCCACGGTGAGCGTGCCGACTCGCTGCCCGGCCCGATGCGCGAGGCCAACGACGTCGGTGAGGTACATCTCGCCCTGGGCGTTGCTGGTGCCGACCTGGTCGAGCGACGCACGCAACACGGCGGCGTCGCAGGCGAAGATGCCTCCGTTGATCTCACGGATGGCGCGCTGCTCGGCGGTGCAGTCCTTCTCCTCGACGATCTCGGTGACGGCACCCGACGCGTCGCGAAGAATCCTCCCGTAACCGTACGGATCGGCGGGCTCTGCGGCCGCGACGGTCACCGCATTCCCCTGCTCGATGTGCGTCGCGACGAGTGCCGTCAGCGTCTCGGTCGTCTGCAGCGGTACGTCGCCATATGTGATCACGACGGTTCCGCTGAGGTCACCCGGGAGCGAGCCGAGCCCGCACTGCACTGCACGACCCGTGCCCACGACGTCGTCCTGGTCAGCGATCACCGGTGCGAGTCCGAGCTCGCGGGCGATTTCGGCCACCTGGCCGACGACGGCCTCCCGCTCATGACGGACGACGACGGCGAGATGTTCCGGATTCAGGCCACTCGCCGCGTGCAAGACGTGGCCGATCAGGCTGCGTCCGCCGATACGGTGCAAGACCTTCGGAACGGCGGACTTCATCCGGGTGCCACCACCCGCCGCGAGGATGATGACTGCAGCCGGGCGGTCCGAACTCACCTGTGCTCCTTGCCGTCGACGCCCCGGGCGATGGGGTCCTTACGCTCCCCTGCCTGGCTTCGATCCAGGACCTCAAGCTTCAAAGGCTCGCGGGCTGCCGGGTTACCCCACAGGGGATTGCGATGGCGTGCCCCGTGAGCGCTCGAAGAAGGTTTCGCGGCGCACCCCTGCGTGGGCACAGTCTGCCACAGGGCGACACGCCCTCATCCAGTGAGGACTCGCGGGCGCGGACTGGATACCTACGCAACCGTAGGTTACGGTAGCGTAAGTAAGGCCATCACTCTCACCGCTGAGGACCCATCGCATGACACCAGCAACTGCCGTTCTGGCGCCCGTCACCGACGCACCCGACACCGTTGACGCTGTCGACCCCGTGGAGGAGGCGCTGGGCACGCTCGGAGGCGACCAGCAGTCGCGCGCGGAGCAGATCACGATCGGCATCTTCATCGTGCTGCCGTTCCTGGCGGTCGCTGCGGCGGTCCCCATCGCCTGGGGTGGCTGGCTCGGCTGGAGCGACATCCTCATCATGGTCGTCATGTACTGGGTCACCGGACACGGGATCACCGTCGGGTACCACCGCTTCTTCACGCACCGGTCCTTCAAGCCCAACCGGGCTGTCAAGATCGCCCTCGGGATCGCCGGCTCCATGGCGATCCAGGGACCCGTCGTGCGTTGGGTCGCCGACCATCGCAAGCACCACAAGTTCTCCGACCGCGACGGCGACCCGCATTCACCGTGGCGCTACGGCAACACCGTTCCGGCGCTCATCAAAGGTCTCTTCTACGCGCACATGGGATGGCTCTTCGACTCCGAACAGACCTCGCAGCGCCAGTACGCGCCGGATCTGCTCCGGGACAAGGACATCGTCAGGATCTCACGGGCGTTCCCGTGGTTCGTGTTCATCTCCCTGGTCCTCCCGGCCGTGGCCGGCGGCCTGTTGACCTGGTCCTGGCAAGGCGCCGTCACGGCTTTCTTCTGGGGTTCGTTGGTCCGGGTCAGCCTCCTCCATCACGTCACCTGGTCGATCAACTCGATCTGCCACGCGGTCGGGGAGCGCCCGTTCAAGTCGCGCGACAAGTCCGGCAACGTCTGGTGGCTCGCCATCCCGTCGATGGGCGAGTCGTGGCACAACCTTCACCACAGCGACCCGACCTGCGCCCGCCACGGCGTCCTCAAGGGCCAGCTCGACACGTCCGCGCGCATCATCTGGGCGTTGGAGAGATTCGGCTGGATCAGTGCAGTTCGCTGGCCCGTCAAGGAACGACTCGACATGAAGCGGGTCCAGCCGACGAGCTGACGCTCCGTTCGGTCAGGGACAATGCACGCGTGAGCGCACCCGGGAACGACCCCATCGCCGTACCGACTTCAGCCGCTCAACGACCTACCAAGCAACCGCCCAAGCCTCCGGGCAAGACAGCGCCCAAGAACGACATGAGCAAGAGCAAGGGCAAACGCAACCAGCGATCCCGCATGACCAGCGCGGAACGACGCGAGCAGCTCATCGACATCGCACGCGCGCTGTTCGCGCAGCGTGGTTTCGAAGGCACGTCGATCGAGGAGATCGCGGCCCGCGCGGAAGTCTCCAAACCGATCGTGTACGAGCACTTCGGCGGCAAGGAAGGTCTGTACGCAGTCGTGGTCGACCGCGAGGTGAGACAGCTGCTCGAGATGATGCGCCGCTCGTTGACCGCGGGCCATCCCCGTGACCTGCTCGAACAGGCCGCCGGCGCGCTCCTCGACTATGTGGAGCAGTCCTCTGACGGCTTCCGCATCCTGGTGCGTGACTCGCCGATCGGATCGGCGACGGGCTCCTTCGTGTCGATCATCGGTGACATCGCCACCCGCGTCGAGTACATCCTCGAAGAGGAGTTCCGGACGCGTGGCTTCGACGCGCAGTACGCCCCGATGTACGCGCAGATGCTGGTCGGGATGGTCGGGACCACGGGGCAGTGGTGGCTCGATGCGCGCAAGCCCGGCAAGAACGAGGTCGCAGCACACCTGGTCAACCTGGCCTGGAACGGGTTGTCCGGCCTCGAGCAGAAGCCGACGTTGCACAACCCCCCGACCTCCTGACACGGCACAAGCCCGTGCATTCAGGGCCTAACGACCCTGTTGCCAGTGTGTCTGGCCGCCGCAGAGTGTGAGGGTGCATTTCACGCCTCAGCATGCCCGCAGGCGGCCCGAGCCCTTCGACGGTCCTGCGATCGAGATCCGGGGGCTGAGCGTCGGGAGTGGCTCTCGCCCTGGCCGGGATGGCAGTCTTCCGTTGGCGCGACCTGGCCGAGGCGTGACGGGTCAGTTGCCTACCGAGGCCGCTCGTGCGTAGTCGTCGAGCTCGCCCAGCAGCCGCCGCTTGACGTCACCGGTCGCGAAGGACGCTGTCACGGCGTTGCGGGCCAGGTCGACGAGACCCGACTCATCGAGGTCGAGCAGCCGGGCCGCAACGGCGTACTCCTGGTTGAGCGTCGTCCCGAACATCGGTGGATCGTCGGAGTTGACCGTGACGATGATGCCGGCGGCGCACATCTCCCGGATCGGGTGTTCGTCGAGAGACGGCACAGCGCGGGTGGCGATGTTGGACGTCGGGCAGACCTCCAGCGGGATCCCGTGCTCGGCCAGGTGCGCCAGCAGTGCGGGGTCCTGGGTCGAGGACGTACCGTGACCGATCCGTTCTGCGCCCAGCACGTGCAAGGCGTCCCAGACGGTCTGCGGCCCGGTGGTCTCCCCCGCATGCGGCACCGAACGCAGGCCGGCGGCTCGCGCCGCGTCGAAGTGCGGCTTGAACTGAGGGCGCGGTACGCCGATCTCCGGCCCGCCGAGGCCGAACGACACCAGGCCCTCCGGGCGTAGCT
>JANLYC010000558.1:0-1578 GCA_031365435.1 Nocardioidaceae bacterium | reverse complement strand
ATGTACCTCGGTCGGATCGTCGAGATCGGCGACACCGCGTCGATCTTCGACCACCCCAAGCATCCCTATACGAAGGCGCTGCTCGCGGCGATCCCCGATCCAGACCCCGACCGGACCTTGCCTCGCGACCTGCTCAAGGGCGAGATCCCGGACGCCGCGCGCCCACCCCAGGGTTGCGCCTTTCACCCACGCTGTCCGGCGGCGTTCGACAAGTGCGGCTGGGAGGCGCGTGACCTGGTCTCGCAGCTCGAGACGCACTGGCTCAAGTCAGGCGTCTCGACGTTCGACCTCGAACGCAACCAGATCGCCAACCTCGACGCGCTGGCGGCGCAGGACGAGGGCCCGGCTCAGCTGAAAGCCAGTCGCGACGGTAGCCCGCAGGCCCTACAGTCGCTGCTCGACGAGGTCAAGGCGGAGAACCCGGAAGCCCGGTTCTGGACCGGGGTGGACGCCATCGAGCCCGATGGCTCCGGTGTCGAGGTGCGCTTCCATCCGGGCGAGGATCCGCAGCTTCGCCCGGCGGACGACGTCGACGTCGCCTGCCACCTCTACTGAGCCACCGGCTCCGGCTCCGGGAGCGGGGGAGGCGTGCCACCCCACGCGGGACAGATCGCCTGATGGTCACACCAGCCACAGAGCACGGTCCGGTTGGGTCGGAAGTCGCCGCTGGCGGTCGCTCGCTGGATGGCCTCCCACAGCGCCTGCACCTTGCGCTCCGTGGCGAGCAGGTCGCTCTCGTCGGGCTCGTAGCGCAGCAGCTCACCGTTGCCGAGGTAGATGAGCTGGAGCATCCGCGGGATGATCCCACGCGTGCGCCACACCACCAGGGCGTAGAACTTCATCTGGAAGAGCGCCTTCGCCTCGAAGTGCTCGCCGGGGGAGCGGCCGGTCTTGTAGTCGACGATGCGCACCTCACCGGTGGGCGCCACGTCGACCCGGTCGATGTAGCCGTGGATCGTCAGCCCTGACTCGAGCGTGGTAGCGACGTGCACCTCACGCTCTGCGGGCTCGAGCCGCTGCGGGTCCTCGAGCGTGAAGTAACGCCCCAGCAGGGAACGGCACTGCTCGAGCCAGGTCGCCAGGTCGGTCGTGGCCGCGCCGAACATCTCGGCCAGCTCGGGCTCGGCCGCCAGGATCTGCTCCCACACCGAGGGGAGGAGCAGGTTGGCCCGCTCATGGGTGCGATCGGAGGCAGGCAGGTCGAACAGGTCCTCGAGGACCTTGTGCACGACCGAACCACGGACTGCGTCGATGCTGGGCGTCTCGGGAAGCTTGTCGATGACCCGGAAGCGGTAGAGCAGGGGGCACGTCATGAAGTCGCCCGCACGGCTCGGTGACAGCGAATTGGCGCGGGTGAGGCCGGCGAACGCGTCGACCACCTCGTGAGCCGCTTCGTCGCCGTCCTCGGCGGCGAGGCCGTGGCTGTCGGCTGGATCCTCGACATGTGTCGTCATACCGACCACGCTAGGCCACGGCTCCGACAACACCAGATAGCGTTGTGGGGTGAGTCCTGCCGATCGCCCGTCGTCACCCCGGCCCCGTACTGCGCCGGGGTCCTTCCGGCTGGGCACCGTGGCA
>JANLYC010000556.1:0-5770 GCA_031365435.1 Nocardioidaceae bacterium | reverse complement strand
CCCGCGATATCGGGTACTCGGTCATGTAGCCGTAGCCGCCGAACAGCTGTAGGCACGCGTCCACCGCACGCTTCTGCAGCTCGGTCGTCCACCACTTGGCCTTGGCAGCATCGGTTGCTCCGAGCCCCCCGCTGAGGTGCTGCTCCACGCAGCGATCCACGTAAACCCGGGCAATGTCGACCTCTGTGACCAGCTCGGCCAGGGTGAACCCGTTGGCCTGGAAGCTTCCTACGGACCGACCGAACACCTTCCGGTCCCGCACGTAGTCCATGGTCAGCTCGAGCACCCGCTCGCAGGCCGCGACCGCGGTGACGGCGATGCACAGGCGCTCCTGCGGGAGGTTCTGCATGAGGTAGCCGAAACCCTGCCCGGCCGCGCCGAGAAGGTTGGCCGTCGGGACACGCACGTTGTCGAGGAAGAGCTCGGCGGTGTCCTGCGCCTTGAGCCCTATCTTGTCCAGGTTGCGTCCCCGCTCGAAGCCCGACATGCCACGCTCGAGCATCAGCAGCGAGATGCCCTCGTGTCCCGCGTCCGGGTCGGTCCGGGCGACGACGATGACGAGGTCAGCGTTGATTCCGTTGCTGACAAAGGTCTTCTGGCCGGTCACCACGTAGTCGTCGCCGTCGCGGACGGCGGTCGTCGAGATGCCTTGGAGGTCCGAGCCCGTGCCGGGTTCGGTCATGGCGATCGCCGTGATCAAACGCCCGTCGGCATACCCCGGGAGCCACCGCGCCTTCTGCTCCTCGTTGGTCAGGTCGAGCAGATAACCGCCGTTGATGTCGACGTGCACGGCGAAGCCGACGCCGCTGGCGGCAACGCGCGTCAGCTCCTCGTTGAGCACGGTGTTGAAGCGAAAGTCGCGGACACCGCCACCGCCGTACTCCGCTGGAACCGAGAAGCCGAGCAGACCCTGGGCCCCGGCACGTTCCCAGATCTCACGCGGAACGATGCCGGCTTTCTCCCAGACGGCGTGGTGCGGTGCGATCTCTCGCTCGCAGAAGGCCCGGCACGTCTCGCGGAAAGCCTGGTGGTCGGCGGCGAACAGGGTCCGCTCCATGCGGGCGCTCCTTCGGGAATCGGTCGGCTGTCATCGTCTCGTCACGGTCGCTGGCTGGCTACCCCGGACTCGATCAGCTCGTCGACGTCCTCGATCCCCCAAGACAGCAACGCCGCTCGGGTGTCGTGGCCGACGACGACCGGCGGCGTCGTCAGTCGGCCGGGCGTCTGCGAGAACCGCGGTGCCGGCGCAGGCTGTACGACGCCCTGGCGGGTCTCGAACGTCGCCCTCGCTGCCAGCTGCGGATGGTCTGGCGCCTCGCGCAGGGAGAGGACCGGTGCGACGCAGGCGTCCGAGCCCTCGAAAGCGGCCACCCACTCAGCGCGGCTCCGGGTGACGAAGACGGCGGTCAGCCGGTCGCGCAGGTCGTCCCACGAGGCCACGTCGTTGCGGTCGGGCAACGGTTCGGCCACGCCCAGTCGTGCCTCGAACTCGGCGTAGAAGCGCGGCTCGAGCGGCCCGACTGCGACGTGCTGCCCGTCGCCGGTGGCGAAGACGCCGTAGAACGGCGCCCCACCGTCGAGCAGGTTGGACGCTCGAGCATCGACCCAGGCACCCGCGCCCAACAGACCGTGGATCAGCGTCGACAGGTGCGCCGATCCGTCGACGACAGCGGCGTCGACCACCTGCCCGCGACCGGTCACCTCCGCGGAGTACAACGCAGCGAGCACCCCGGCCACGAGGTACATCGCACCGCCACCGAAGTCTCCGATCAGGTTCAGCGGCACGACCGGGGTCGCCGCCGGTCCGATGGCATGCAGCACGCCGCTGGCGGCGAGGTAGGTGAGGTCGTGACCGGCCGTGTCGGCCAGTGGCCCGTCCTGACCCCAGCCGGTCATCCTCCCGTAGACCAGGGCCGGTCGACGCTCCAGCAAGACCTCGGGTCCGAGTCCCAGGCGCTCGACCACGCCGGGGCGGAACCCCTCGACGAACACGTCAGCGCGATCGACCAGGCGTCGTACGGTCTCGACGCCCGCCGCCGTCTTCAGGTCGAGCGCGACGCTCGGGCGCCCGCGGTTCAGGAGGTCGAGCTCCGGAGGTACGCCGAGTCCTCCTCCCGACGGCCGGTCCACCTTGATCACGTCAGCGCCCAGCTCGGCCAGCAGCATGCAGGCGAAGGGCAACGGCCCGATCCCGGCCAGCTCGACGACCCGGACTCCGGCGAGCGGGCCGGGTGAGCTCGTTGCGGCGACGTCAGTCGGCACGGGGGCGGCTCGTCTCGTCGTCCACGCCGATGTCCTCGTTCCACAGCTCCGGCTTCTCGGCGATGAAGGCCCGCATCATCTCGACACAGGCGGCATCGTCGAGCTGGACGATCTCGACACCGGCCGCCCGCAACAGGTGCTCAGGACCGGTGAACGTCGTGCTCTCTCCGATCACGACCCGCCCGATGCCATAGAGCAGGATCGTGCCCGTGCACATCGGGCACGGCGACAGGGTCGTGTACAGCGTTCCTCGACGGTAGACCGAAGCAGGCAGCCGACCGATGTTCTCGAGGCAGTCGGTCTCGCCGTGACGGATCACGCTGCCGAGCTGGACGCGCTGGTTGTGCCCGACGCCACGCACCGCGCCATCGACCACGAACGCCGCGCCGACCGGGATGCCTCCCTCACGCCGACTCTTCCGCGCCTGCTCCAGCGCGAGCACCATGAAGCGCGCGTCGTCGGTGTCTGTCACGGGCCCTCCTCGCTTGGCGGTGTGGGGTTCCTCATAGGCGTGCTCGCGCGAACGGTCTTGCCTTTGTTACTGACGAGTTGCGATGCTCCTCGGATGTCAGCGTACGACGATCTGCTCGCGCCGCTCGACCTCGGCCACACGACGCTGCGCAACCGGGTGGTGATGGGGTCGATGCACACCGGCCTCGAGGATCGCGCCCGCGACGTGCCGGCTCTCGCGGCGTACTTCGCCGAGCGCGCCCGGGGTGGTGTCGGCCTCATGATCACCGGCGGCTACGCCCCCACGCTGAGGGGCACGTTGTATCCCGGCGGATCGCTGCTCGTCAGCAGCCGCCAGGCGCACCGTCATCGGCAGGTCACCGCCGCGGTCCACGCCGAAGGGGGTCAGATCGCGCTGCAGATCCTGCACGCGGGTCGCTACGCCTACCACCCGTTCAGCGTGTCGGCGTCGTCGTTGCAGAGCCCGATCACACCGTTCCGTCCACGCGCGCTCACGTCCCGCGGAGTCGAGCGAACCATCCGCGCGTACGTCCGGTGCGCTGAGCTGGCCCGGTCCGCCGGTTATGACGGCATCGAGGTGATGGGCTCGGAGGGCTACTTGCTCAACCAGTTCCTGGCCGAGCGCACCAACCGGCGTGCGGACGAGTGGGGCGGCTCGACGCGGAACCGTCGCCGCTTTCCCACCGAGATCGTGTCCCGGATCAGGGCGGCCGTCGGAACCGACTTCATCATCAGCTACCGCATCTCGCTGCTCGACCTCGTCGACGACGGTCAGACGTGGGACGAGATCGTCGAACTGGCGCGTGCGGTCGAGGCGGCCGGGGCGACCTTGCTCAACACGGGGATCGGCTGGCACGAGGCCCGCGTTCCCACGATCATCACGCAAGTGCCGCGCGCGGCTTTCGTGGCGCTGACCGCCCGGCTGCGACCGGCGGTCACGATCCCCGTCATCGCCTCGAACCGCATCAACACCCCGGCAGTCGGTGACCAGCTCATCCGCGACGGCGTGTGTGACCTGGTCTCGATGGCGCGACCCCTGCTCGCGGATCCCGGCTTCGTCGCCAAGGCGGCTGCCGACCGGGCGGATGAGATCAACACGTGTATCGCATGCAACCAGGCCTGCCTCGACCATGCCTTCCAGCGCAAGCACGCTTCGTGTCTCGTCAACCCGCGCGCCGGGCGGGAAACCACGCTCGTCCTGCGACCGGTCCCCCCGCAACGCCGCAGGCGGGTAGCCGTCGTCGGTGCCGGTCCGGCCGGGCTGGCCGCGGCGTTGAGTCTCGCCGAACGCGGGCACGACGTGGAACTGTACGAGGCCGCCGACGAGATCGGCGGGCAGTTCCAGCTGGCTCGGCGCATCCCCGGCAAGGAGGAGTTCGCTGAGACCTTGCGCTACTTCAGGCGCCGTCTCGAGACCACCGGGGTCAAGGTCAACCTCGCCACCGAGGCGACCGTCGAAGTCCTTGGCTCCGGCGAGTACGACGACGTCGTGGCGACGACTGGGGTGACGCCGCGACTCCCTGCGATCCGCGGGATCGACCACCCGAGCGTCGTGGGATACACGGAAGTCGTCACCGGCGCGGTGCGCGTCGGTGCCCGGGTCGCGGTCGTCGGTGCTGGGGGAATCGGTGTCGACGTCGCGCACTTCCTCACGCATCGTCCGGACCTGACGATCGCGGAGTTCGAGGCTCACTGGGGGATCGGCGACCCGGCCGAACACGCCGGTGGACTCGTCGCACCGCAACCCACGCCCGCGCAGCGCCAGGTCCACCTCGTGCAACGCAAGACGACCCCGGTCGGCGCTGGGCTCGGCAAGACGTCCGGTTGGGCCCACCGCGCCAACCTCAAGAAGGCCGGCGTCGAGCTGATCTCGGGCGCGACATACGACCACATCGGCGACTCGGGGCTGCACCTCAGCTTCGACGACGGCCGTCCCGACCGAGTCATCGACGTGGACCACATCGTCGTGTGCGCCGGGCAGGAACCGAACCGCGCACTGGCCGACCAGCTCATCGCCGCCGGCATGACGGTCCATGTGGTCGGCGGGGCCGACGTTGCCGCCGAGCTCGACGCCGAGCGCGCCATCGAACAGGCCACCCGGCTGGCCGCCTCCCTCTGACGGAGCTTTCGGTGGCTGTCCGGCGGTGCCTGGGACCGCAGTTGTTGAGTCGCAAAACTGCTGAGAAGCAGCCGCTGCCCGGCACCTTACTTTCGTCGCGCGCGGGCGTAGCCTGAAGAGCGGAGGTGAGGGCGCGTGGAGATTCTGGATCATCGTAGGCGTGGCAGCCGTCGGTGCATTTCTCCCGCTGGCGTGGTGGCGCCCGACATTGCCGCGGACCGTCGGGCTCGATGAGCTAGCCATGATCCCGGTCGTCGCAGCGGCCTTTCTTCTCCTCGGCACCGTGTTGAGGATGTGGGACACGCTGTCGCAGGTCGAAAGGCGCGGCGAGTACCTACCGCGCACCTCACGAGAGGAGATGCGCAGGCTGCGCCTGTTCTTCACCCCACTCGAGCGGTTCTCGCATGCCTACACGACGGACGCGGAGCTCGAGTACCTCAGGGCAGCGCAGTCGTGGTTCGTCTTGTCATTGGGAGCGGGGTTTGCCTTGGTTCATGCGATTCTGAGCATGCTGGATGCCTGATAGGGGCCAGCTGGACGGGCCCGCACTGAGCTTTTCGAAGGGCTCGATCAGCGAGGGGGCTTATCCGGGTCGGGTCTGAAGCGTTGGTGGCGGATGGGTCTTCGCTGCGGGTCGATCCGTGCTGGTGGGACGACGTCGGTGATCCCGTCGGGTGCGAGGGTGAGGTCCCATTCGCCTTGGTGGATCAGATGGTGGTGGAACGAACACAGGAGACAGCCGTTGTCGAGGTCGGTGGCGCCGCCGTGGCTCCAGGGCATCCGGTGGTGTGCCTGGGTCCAGGCGGGTGGTCGTTCGCAGCCGGGGAAGATGCAGCCACGGTCGCGGGTGGCCAGGGCGAGGCGTTGGTAGCGGTCGAACAGGCGTCGGCTGGTGCCGAGATCGAGGACCCGCGACTC
>JANLYC010000196.1:0-4052 GCA_031365435.1 Nocardioidaceae bacterium | reverse complement strand
GCGACCCCGACGTCATCCACGCCCTCTGGCTGACGCTGCGGGTCTCGGTCATCGCCGTGACCATCAACCTGGTCTTCGGCGTGGGCATGTCGCTGCTCCTCGTGCGCTACGACTTCCCCGGCAAGCGGCTGCTCTCGGCGCTCATCGACCTGCCGCTGTCGGTCTCGCCGGTCGTGGTCGGCCTGGCGCTGGTGCTGGTCTACAACCCGCGCTACGGGTGGCTCGGTGAGGGGCTGCACGACCGCGGCTTCGACATCGTCTTCGCCACCCCCGGCATCATCATGGCCACGTGCTTCGTGGTCCTGCCGCTGATCGTGCGCGAGCTGGTCCCGACCCTCGAGGAGATGGGCGACGACCAGGAGCAGGCGGCCCGGAGCCTGGGCGCCACCGGCGTACAGACGTTCTGGCGGATCACGCTGCCCGGCATCAGGTGGGCGATCGTGTACGGCGTGGTGCTCAGCCTGGCCCGCTCACTCGGTGAGTTCGGCGCCGTCAAGATCGTTGCGGGCAACATCGCCGGGCGCACCCAGACCGCCACGCTGCTGGTGGAGCAGACGTACCAGGACTTCCAGCAGGACACCGCATATGCCGTGTCGTTCATCCTCGCCTTCGTGGCGGTTTCCTGCATCGTGGTGGTCTCCGTTCTCCGACCGAAAGGGCAATCATGAGCATCCAGGTTCATGGTGTCACCAAGCGCTTCGGCGATTTCGTCGCGCTGGACAACGTCTCGGTCGACATCCCCACCGGCCAGCTCACGGCGCTCCTCGGACCGAGTGGTGGCGGCAAGTCCACGTTGCTCCGCATCATCGCTGGTCTCGAGTTCGCCGATGCCGGCAGCGTGCAGATCGCCGGCTCCGATGCCACGCACCTCCCGCCGCAGCAACGCAACGTCGGCTTCGTCTTCCAGCACTACGCGGCGTTCAAGCACATGTCCGTGGCTCGGAACGTGGCGTTCGGCCTGGAGATCCGCAAGCGACCCAAAGCGGAGATCCGGGCAAGAGTCGATGAGCTGCTCGGGCTCGTGCACCTCACCCAGTTTGCCGATCGGTTGCCGTCGCAGCTCTCGGGGGGCCAGCGTCAACGAATGGCGTTGGCACGTGCCCTCGCGGTCGAACCGTCGGTGCTGTTGCTCGACGAGCCGTTCGGTGCGCTCGACGCCAAAGTCCGCAAGGAGCTGCGCGAGTGGCTCCGCCGTTTGCACGACGAGGTCCACGTCACGACGGTGTTGGTGACTCACGATCAGGACGAAGCGCTTGAGGTGGCCGATGAGATCGTGGTCATCAACGACGGCAGAATCGAGCAGATCGGTACGCCTGACCAGTTGTACGACGAGCCCGCCAACGACTTCGTGATGAGTTTCCTCGGGCCCGTGACCACGCTGCGGGGAGCACTTGTGCGCCCGCACGACATCGACCTCCACACCACGGATCCCGGCGGCGCCTGGCTCGGGCGGATCAGTCGCGTGAACCGGGTCGGGTTCGAGGTGCGGGTGGACGTTGCCGTCGGGGACGACACGGTTCTGGTGACCCTGACCCGGACCCACTACCAAGCCCTTGGTCTGGACGTCGGGGATTCGGTGTGGGTTCGTCCTTTGGCCGGCGCGCCGACCATCGACGTGGCGGAGGGTCGCGCCGGGCAACCGGTCGCAGCGGGCCTGCCCTGACTGACGTCAGCCTGTCGCGGGGTCCTCGCGCTGGGCCTTGGCGCGGCGTTTGCCCTCGTGCATCGCTGAAACTCGGGGTACGGGGATCTCGTGCCCCTCTGCCACCAGATCTGCGGGCAACAGCTGAGGCGCCGGCATCGCGTCCAGCCACGGGTTCCCGCCAGCCAAAAGTTCCGCTGCGTTGTGGATGGTGAAGTCCGCAGGTGACACGGCGTCGAGGTCGTCCCATGCCACAGGGAACGACACGGGCACGCCGGGTCGGGCTCGCGGGCTGTACGCAGCCACCACGGTGCCACCACCGGTGCGGGTGGAGTCGATGAACACCTTGCCGTTCCGGTCTGCCTTGACGAAGGCCGTGGTGGCGATCGCCGTGTCGAGCAGCTCCGCGCGGCGGGCGATGGCGCGGGTGGCTGCCGCTGCGTCCTCCAGCGTCGTGCCCTCTAAAATGGGGACGAAGACGTGCACGCCCTTCGCGCCGCTGGTCTTGACTGCCGCGGCGAGGCCGAGCTCGTCGAGCGCCCGGTGCACGAGTTGGGCTGCCTGCACTGCGGCACGAAACGCAGCAGCCGAGCCATCGGACGCGCCCTTCGTTTCGGGAGGATCGAGGTCGAGCACGAGATGGGTCATCTGGCCGGGATCCTCGACGCGCGTGAGCGTGGGGTGGTACTCGACAGCGCGTTGATTGCCGAACCAGAGCAGCGTCGGCCGATCGTTGCACAAGGCGTACGAGACCGTCCGGTGCGAGGCCTCGGCCCACACCGGAGCGCGGACCACCCAGTCCGGGGTCGAGGCGGGCAGGTTCTTCTGCATGAACGGTGCCTGGCCGCGAGTCACCCGAATGACCGAGAGCGGCCGGTCACGCAGCTCGCCGATGAGCTGGCTGCTGACCTGATCGAGGTAGTCGACGAGGTCACCCTTGCTGGCTCCCGAGTCCGGGAACAACGGCTGGTCCAAGTTCGTCAGCGGGACGCCTTCGCGCACCTCCTGCGGGCGTGATGTCATGTCCCACGCGTACCACAGCGTGCGCCCCGCGAGACGCGCGTCCGTCATCCGAAAAACTGCAAAAATTCGCGTGCTGGCAGCCCGAAGTTTTGCTTGAATGGGCTCACCAGAGAAGGGAGGTGGTCCAAACGTGATTGACAGAAGTCGTGGGACTCTGGAGGTGGTTGGCCGCTAGGCCAGCAGGCTGGACCGCCTGGCGAATACCCGCCAACCCCCGCTGCACATCCCGCCGGAACTCGTCCCACCGGCCGCGAAACGGATGTTCAGTCTCGAACAAGCTTGCCGATGGCGAGGCCTCCGGGCCTCGCCATCGTGCGATTTCGGGTCAGTTGGCCGACCTGTGCTCAGGCCGGGTTCCAGCGCCCGCCGCGCACCACGTCGAGGATCTGGATGGCTGCGTCCACCCGATTGAACGGCGGCATGATGTACGCCCCGGCCACACGGTCGCGAACACCCTCCAGCGTTTCCCGGGCGATGGCAACGCCTTCGGCGCGCGCAGCAGGTCCGGGTTCCGCTTTCGCCATACGCTCCCGCGAGGCGAGTGGGATCTGCATGCCGGGCACCTCGTTGTGGAGGAACTCGGCGTTGCGATAGGACGCGAGCGGCAGCAGGCCCACCATGATCGGCAGGCCGATCGGTGCCGCGTCCTCGATGAACGAGGCGAGCGTCTTCGGGTCGTAGACCGGCTGGGTCATGACGAGCTCCGCGCCCGCCGCCTTCTTGCGCACCAAGCGATCCAGCTCTCGATCTCGATCGGCTGCGGCGGGTTCCGCGCCCGTGGCGAGCACGAACGACGTCGCCCCGGCCAGCTCGTTTCCCGCAGGATCGAAGCCTGCGTTCAGAGCGTTGGCGATCTCGAGCAAGCCGACCGAATCCACGTCGTACACGGGAGTAGCGAAGGCGTAGTCGCCCATCTTCGGCGGATCACCGGTGATGATGACGAGGTTGCGGATACCCAGCGCGTGAGCGCCGAGGAGGTGCGCGACCAGGCCCAGATAGTTCCGGTCACGACAGCAGACGTGCAGGATCGGTTCGGCACCCGTGGTCGCAATCGCTTGCGCGCAGAACGCCAGGTTCGACATGCGCGACGTCGCGCGCGGCCCATCGGCCACGTTGACGATGTCGATGCCACCTGCGAACGCCTCACGGACGTGACCGAGGGACTTGCTCGCATCGGTGCCTGTCGGTGCGTTGATCTCCACCGAGACCGCGAACTCGCCCCGGGCGATGCGGGCGCCGAGGCGACTCCGTTCCGACATGGGCACCAGAGCGGTTCGGGCGGGAATCTCGTTTCTCGTGACGTCGGCCGCGTCGACGCCACCGCGCACGGTGCCGCCCCCCATCATCAGGATCGCACCGCTCATCTCCCGAATGTGCGCAGGTGTGT
>JANLYC010000550.1:0-5143 GCA_031365435.1 Nocardioidaceae bacterium | reverse complement strand
CCCAAGGAGAAGCTGTCGCACTACTCCAAGCGCACGGTCGACATCGAGTACCGGTTCAACCTGCCGGGCCGCGAGTTCGACGAGCTCGAGGGCATCGCCAACCGGACCGACTTCGACCTCAAGGCGCACAGCAAGGCGTCCGGTCAGGACCTGTCGTACTTCGACCAGGCGACGAACGAACGCTGGACTCCCTACGTCATCGAGCCCGCGGCCGGGCTGACGCGCTCGCTGATGGCCTTCCTCATCGACGCGTACGGCGAGGACGAGGCGCCCAACGCCAAGGGTGGCGTCGACAAGCGGGTGCTGCTGCGGCTGGACCCACGTCTCGCGCCGGTCAAGGCCGCCGTACTCCCGCTGTCGCGCAACGCCGACCTGTCACCCAAGGCGAAGGCGCTTGCGGCTGAGCTCCGGCAGAGCTGGAACGTCGACTTCGACGACGCGGGTGCCATCGGGCGGCGCTACCGCCGTCAGGACGAGATCGGCACGCCGTTCTGCGTCACCGTCGACTTCGACACGCTGGACGACAACGCCGTCACCGTGCGCGAACGCGACACCATGAAGCAGGAGCGGGTGGCGTTGGACCAGGTCCGCGGGTACTTCGCCGAACGGCTCATCGGCTGCTGACAAGTCGGCGGAGAGAAGGGGTTTTGACATGCGCGCACCCAGGCTTGTCGGTGTGGTTCTGCTCGCCGTTGTCGCCGTGACCGGCTGTGGTGGCGGGTCCGGTTCGGACAGTACGCCGACCACCACGCCGGCGACGACCGCCGCCGACGGCTCCACGATGCCGGGGACCGACCTGAAGCTCGGGGCCAAGGCGGTCGTGCCGCTGAAGGCCGACAAGTCGCACAAGGGGCAGATCAAGCTCACCGTGACGAGGGTGGCCAAGGGCAAGGTCAGCGACCTCAGCCGGTTCAAGCTCGGGTCCGTCGCCCGCAAGTCGACCGTGTACTACGTGTCGACCGTCGTGAAGAACCTCGGCCCCGACTCGTTGGCGGGGGCCACGATCACGTTGTACGGCAAGGTGTCCGACACCCTCGTCGTACCTCCGGTCAGGTTCGGGTCGGCGTTCCCCAAGTGCAACGAGACGCCGTTGCCCGACAAGTTCTCCAAGGGCAAGACCGTCCGGGGCTGCCTGGTCATGTTGGCGCCCAAGCACGGCAAGGTGTCGGAGGTGCAGTGGCGACCCAAGAACGGTGACCTGCCGATCTCATGGACCGTCAAGTAGTCGCGGCGGCGCCCGCGCTGAAGCTCGGGACGCTGGAAGTCGACCCGCCGGTCGTGCTGGCGCCGATGGCCGGGGTCACCAACGCGGCGTACCGGTCGCTGTGCCGTGAGCAGGGCGCGGGACTCTACGTCTGCGAGATGATCACGAGCCGCGGTTTGGTCGAGCGCGACGAGGTGACGGAGTCGATGCTCGTCTTCGACCCGAACGAGTCGGTGCGGTCGGTCCAGCTGTACGGCGTCGACCCGTCGTACGTCTCACGGGCGGCCACGATCCTCTGCGAGGAGTACGGCGTCTCGCACATCGACCTGAACTTCGGCTGTCCCGTCCCGAAGGTGACGCGCAAGGGTGGCGGTGCCGCGTTGCCGTGGAAGCGTCGGCTGCTGAGGGCGATCCTCGAGGCCACGGTGGCGGCGGCCGCGCCGTTCGGCGTACCGGTCACGATGAAGACGCGCAAAGGCATCGACGGTGACCACGAGACGTACCTCGAGGCGGGGCGGATCGCGCAGGAGTCCGGCTGCGCCGCGATCGCGCTGCACGGCCGGACGGCTGACCAGCACTACAGCGGCGAGGCCGACTGGGGCGCCATCGCCGCGCTGGTCGACCACGTCGACATCCCGGTGCTCGGCAACGGCGACATCTGGGAGGCGTCCGATGCGCTCCAGCTGATGGACGAGACCGGGTGCGCGGGCGTGGTGGTGGGCCGGGGCTGTCTCGGGCGGCCGTGGCTGTTCCGCGACCTGGCGGCGGCCTTCGCCGGTGAACCGGCGCCTGCGTTGCCGACGCTGGGTGAGGTTGCGGCCATGATGCGCCGGCATGCCGAGCTGCTCGTGCAGTACATGGGGGAGGAACGCGGCTGCAAGGAGTTCCGCAAGCACATCGCGTGGTACCTCAAGGGGTTCCGCGCCGGTGGCGAGCTGCGACAGTCGCTCGGCCTGGTCGACACGCTGGCCACGCTGGACGGGCTGCTGAGCCGGCTGGATCCGACCGAGGAGTTCCCGGTCGCCGAGCTGGGCAGCCCGCGGGGTCGGCAGGGGAGCCCGCGGCGGGTGGCGCTGCCGGAGGGTTGGCTCCTGGACCGCGACGACCTCATCATCGACGCGGCGGCCGAGAGCGGCGTCTCCGGCGGCTGACCCGCCCGTTGGCCGCGGCTGACCCGGCCGTTGGCCGCGGCTGAGTGAGGTGGCCGCGGTTGAGGTGGCGGTTGGGCGGCATACGTGGTGGCGAGCTGCAGGCCACGGAGGCAAACCCCCAGTTCCCAAGCCGAATTTGCCTTGTGAAGCAGCCACCTGGCTTGTGAACTAGGCAAACGCGGAGGGCCAGAGCATCGCGTGCGGATCGGGGGAAGGGGTTCTAGGTTTGTGACAATGATTCGCCGAGTGGCGTAACTCACGTCACGTCCACTCGTTGAGTCTTCGGTCGCCCGGCCTCTCCGGGCCGTCACGGAGGTCGATCTTTGATGCGCACCCGTCATACCCGCCCACGTCATGCCGGCACCCGGCAGCCTCGGCAGCTCTGGGCCACCGCAGCCGGCCTCACCGCGATGGTCGGTCTGGTCTTCGCCGGTGTCACCTCAGCACCGGCCAATGCGTCCAACCCGAGCAGCGGCACCGTCTCCGACAGCCAGACCAGCCAGACCTGGACCGGCGGACCCTTCGTCACGCCCAACGTCACCGCGCAGGCGGGCGAGCCGATCTGCACCGCGCCCGACTCATGTGACGACTACAGCCTGACCGTGAGCAGCCCGGCCGGCTACGGCACCACGCACAACCTCCAGGTCAAGGTCTCCTGGCCCACCGCCGCCGCCGACTTCGACGTCTACCTGCTCGACCAGCAGGGCAACGTCGTGTCGACCGCCGCCTCGAGCGCAGACCCCGAGACGCTGGTCGTCCCGCCGGACTCCGGCACGTACACCGTTCGAGTGGTGCCGTTCGCGCCGCTGGGCCAGAGCTACGCCGCGACCGCCTCGATGGTCGCCAAGCCGACCAACCCGCCGCCGGGCACGTCGCCGGCACCGGGCTTCACCAACTACAAGGCGCCGTCGTCGTTCGCGGACGCCAACAACGCGGGTGAGCCGTCCATCGGCAACGACTGGAACACCGGTTCGGCGTTCTACCAGGCGTACACCTCCACCTACAAGGTCAACTTCAACGACTCCGTGTCGCCCGCCACGGCGACGTGGAGCGACGTCTCGGCGAGCGCGGCGAAGGGCTGCCCGAGCGGCAGCACGACAAGCCTCGACCCGATCCTCTACACCGACCACGAGACCGGCCGGACGTTCGAGTCGCAGCTGTCCGGCGTGGACTCGCTGACCTGCTTCACCGACGACGGCGGCGCGACCTGGCTCCCGAGCCAGGGCGGCGGCATCCCCAGCGGTGTCGACCACCAGACCCTCGGTGGCGGTCACTACTCGGCGTCCGGTGTCGGTGGCACGCCGCTCTACCCGAACGCTGTCTACTACTGCAGCCAGGACATCGCCACGGCGTTCTGCGCACTCTCGCGCGACGGCGGTATGACGTTCGGCGCCGGTGTGCCGGTCTACAGCCTGCTCGACTGCGGTGGCCTGCACGGTCACGTCAAGGTCGCGCCGGACGGCACGGCATACCTGCCGAACAAGAGCTGTGGTGACACCGCGGGTGTCGTGGTGTCGAAGGACAACGGCACCACCTGGACCGTCAACCCGGTCACGGGCAGCAGCTCCGGTGACTCCGACCCGTCCGTCGGTGTCGGCGCCAACGGCACGACGTACTTCGGGTATGTCGGCGCTGACGGGATTCCGGGTGTGTCGACCAGCACCGACCAGGGCAGCACGTGGAAGAACACCCAGCAGGTCGGCACCGAGTTCGGCATCAAGAATGCCGTCTTCCCCGCCATGGTGGCCGGTGACGACGACCGCGCTGCGTTCGCCTTCCTCGGCACGCCGACGGGCGGCAACTACCAGGACCAGGTCAACTTCCACGGCGTCTGGCACCTCTACGTCAGCTACACCTACGACGGCGGCAAGACCTGGGTCACCAGCGACGCCACACCCAACGACCCGGTCCAGCGTGGTTCGATCTGCACCGGCGGCACCACCTGTGGCAACGACCGCAACCTGCTCGACTTCATGGACGTCACCATCGACGACCACGGTCGGGTCGAGGTCGGGTACGCCGACGGCTGCATCAACGCCTGCGTGACCAGCTCGGCACCGGCCGACAACGGTCGCGACGCCTACGCCACGATCGCGCGGCAGTCCTCGCAACGAACGCTGTTCGCGAAGTACGACCCGGCGGCCAACCTTCGGTTCGCGTCCACGTCGACCACGGCCACCAGCAGGTCGTTGACCGAGAAGGTCAAGGTCGTCAACAGCGGCGGCAGGGTGGCGAGGAACGTGCAGGTACGCGTGCTCGACGGCAGCACGATCGTGGGCACCACGGCCGCGGTCACCTTGCAGCCCGGCCAGAGCGTGACGCAGTCGGTCACCTGGTCGGCGAGGAAGGGTACTCACACGGTGACCGCGATCATCGATCCGACGAACGCGATCACCGAGTCCAACGAGAGCGACAACAAGACAGTGAGCTCGGTCCGCCTGCGCTGACCGCATGCGTCGCACCCCGACGTCGGGTCCGGGCACGTTCCCGGGCCCGGCGTCGTGCGACGTGAGAGTGGCGAACTCCGACTCACCCGATTCCCACTGACCAGCCTGGCGCCGCGTTGAGACGGGCGACCTGACAGGAGCTTGCGTGAAGACCCGATCCCTGGCCGGCCGGACTGCCGGTACCGCCGTGGCCGTCATGTTCCTTGTCGGCCTGACCGGCTGCGGCGGCTCGTCGTCGTCCGACGGCGATGCGACGACGGCCATCGAGACCGGTTCGGGCGCGGGCCTCGACCAGGCGGCCGACGAAGGGACCTGCACTGACAAGGCCGCGCCGCTCGACC
>JANLYC010000526.1:0-3932 GCA_031365435.1 Nocardioidaceae bacterium | reverse complement strand
CTGACCTCTGGTCCTGGCTTCATTAACCGCTTGGTGGTCGTGACCGCCAGGTCCCAGTCGACCATGTCACCGGGCTCACTCGGGCCACTCGCGCCGGCAGCGTGGCCTGGGTCGCTACCGGGCGGAGTTTGCGCTTCGTCTGCCATGGCCCCACCGTACGTGGCGTCAGCAGGCGCAGGTGGCGAGCAGGGCCGCCAGCCGGTCCAGCTGAGCCTGGGCGGCTACAGACTTGAGCAACCGCACGCGGTCGGCGACAGCGGCGAACACCAGCGGGGTGCCACGAGGCGTTGTCACGACACCGGCGAGAGCGCGGACGCCGCTGAGCGTGCCTGTCTTGGCACGGACGAGCCCGAGACCGTCAGGGGCGTCCTCGACGAAGCGGTCGGCGAGGCTCCCGGTGAAGCCGGCCACCGGCAGGGCCGAGATCACCGTCCGTAGCTCGGGGTGGTCAGCAGCGGCGGCCACCTGGAGCACGTCGGCGAGCACCCGCACGGGCAGCCTGTCCTGGCGCGAGAGGCCGCTGCCGTCGTACATCGTGACGCCGGTCAGGTCGATACCGAGCTCACCGAGCTGCTGCCTGACCACGGCGACACCGGCCTGGAACGACCCGGGCCGACCGGCGGCGAGCGCCGCCTGACGCAGCAGGACCTCGGCGCCCTCGTTGTCGCTGACCTCGAGCACGTGTTGCACGAGCTGCGCCATCGGCGCCGACTCCACGCTCGCGAGTGCCGTCGCCTTCGGTGCCCGACCCGGCCGCACGGCAGGGGACACCCGGACCCCGGCCCGGGTCAGGAAGGCCGCGAACCGCTTGGCGGCTTCGGCCGCCGGGTCGGCGACCCGTTGCGCGTAACCGTTGACGGTCCGGCCCTCGTCGACCCACAAGGACGTGATCGGGCTGACCACGTTGTCGGCGAGGTAGGACGGCTCCCACGTCGGGTT
Source organism: Nocardioidaceae bacterium (assembly GCA_031365435.1). Taxonomy (GTDB): domain Bacteria; phylum Actinomycetota; class Actinomycetes; order Propionibacteriales; family Nocardioidaceae; genus JANLYC01. The sequence continues at coordinate 2,993 of JANLYC010000526.1, read as the reverse complement.
CACGGCCGGTCCGGAGAACAACGACGCGTCGTACGTCAGCCGCACCCTTCCTACACCGCGACTCTCGAGCGCCTTCGCGGTCTGCTCGGCCAGGGTCTGCAGCGACGCCTGCGCCGGGTAGGACGCCCGGGCCCGCGTCGGGCTGGGGGTGGCACCGGTCAGAAGCGGGTCGCCGCCGCCGACCAGCACGATCGAGCGCGCGGTCCGGCCCGGCACCACGCTCGTCGAGAACCGGTGCGCCGGCCCCAGCTCGCTCAGGGCAGCCACACTCGTCAGCAGCTTCAACGTGGACGCCGGAATAACCGGCGTCGAGGCATGGATCTGCAGCACGGCTCGTGTCGCGCCGAGCGGTTCGACCACCAGGGCGAGCCGACGGCCCAGGTTCTTGTCCGTCACGGCGGCGGCCAACAGCTTGCGCACGACGGCGGGCCTCGGTCGAGCATCTCCGGACGCCGGGCCCAACACCGCAGGCGGCACAGTCGGCTCGGAGAGCAACAGGCCGGCCCCGGTTGCCGGCGGTTCGGACGCCCTTGGAGTGTGGACGGCCTCAACCTGACCCAGGTCGGGGACCCAGCCTTGCTGCACTGCCACTCCGGCCGCGAGCAGCAAGGCGACGATGCCGTAGGCGGTCTTGTGGACCAGGCTGCCCCGTTCGCCGCCTGCCGCGTACGTCGGGTGACCGTTGTCACGACGACGCACGCTCGCCTCCTCGGGAAATACACAAAGTCAGGTCCGTAGGGGAGACTAGTCGCAGCGCCCGTGCACCGGGCCGACAGGCGGACGACCGGCCACGGGCACCAACCCGGGCACCGTGCCGATCCCCACCCCGACGAGGCCAGGACGAGACACCGGACGACCTCCAGAATGACGAGGATGTAAGCGTGGACTTCGACGTCACCATCGAGATTCCCAAGGGCCAACGCAACAAGTATGAAGTCGACCACGAGTCCGGCCGCATCCGGCTCGACCGGACGCTGTTCACTGCCACCCAGTATCCCGCGGACTACGGCTTCATCGAGGACACTCTCGGTCAGGACGGTGACCCTCTCGACGCTCTGGTCCTGCTGCCGGAGCCCACGTTTCCCGGCTGCCTCATCCGCGCCCGCGCGATCGGCATGTTCCGCATGACCGATGAGAAGGGTGGTGACGACAAGGTGCTCTGCGTCCCGTTCAACGACCCTCGCCAGGAGCACCTGCGCGACATCCACCACATGCCGGAGTTCGACCGACTGGAGATCCAACACTTCTTCGAGGTCTACAAGGACCTGGAGCCGGGCAAGTCGGTCGAAGGAGCGAGCTGGGTCGGTCGGGTCGATGCCGAGGCCGAGGTCCGTGCCTCGCAGCAGCGTCACATCGACGCCCACGGAGTCGGGGTCAGCACCTTGTTCACCGCACCGGGTGCCAACCCCGCCGACGGTACGGCGCACAGCACCGGACGCGGCGGTCACTGAGGTCCTCTTTGCGGACCGATCCCGCCCCCGCCGACCGAGCGCAGACACGTTGTCAATGTCCACCCCCTCCTGACAGGCGTGGGCTCTCGACCTGGCTAGGAGGTCAGCCGGGCTTGAAGAACGTGGACTCCGTCGCCCGCAAGCTCCTCGAGGGCCACGCGTCGTCCCGTCACGGCCATCGCCAGCGCCTCGCTCGGTCCCGTGATCTCTTCGCCACGGCCCCACGACCATTCCTGGTCGGTCGCCACGAGCCTCAGCCCGTCCAGACGGCCCTTGGGTACGAGTCCAGGAACGCCCGACGGGAGCCAGTCGAGGAGCATCCGCCAGTCGTCGAGGGGCACGTCATCCGGCAGCCCGAGTGGCCGAGCGCAGTCGCGCAGGTGCACGCACCCATCGGCCAGCTGGCCCATCGGCCCGACTCCGGGCGCCTTGATCTGCACGTCAGCCCTGTCTCGGAGCAGGCTTGTGAGCTCGTGGACAGGACGTCGAGACAGATCGCTTGCAGCCCTTGCACTGGCTCTGTCGAGCGAGCCTCGCGCCCGCAGAACCTGGACGAGGAATCCGCTAAGGCTGGCGGCCAGCGGCATGACCAAATGGCCGAGGACCTCTCGCACCGTCCACTCATCGCACAAGCTGGGCGTGTCCAGCTGGTCTTCGCTGAGCTCGGCGAAGAAGTCCGCCACCCGGCGGCGATTGGTTGCCGTCCGATCCTGAATGTCCACTACCTCATCCTAGGTACTCCGGGCTGTTTGGCCGGATACGAGCCATCCCTGCTCGTGGACTCCATGGCGCCCCCAGCGCATGGGTGGGTCGACAGGTTGCGCAGGTTCCAGCGCACGTCTGGGCTGCACAATCTCCCACTTAGTGGACCTCGGGTGCCGGGGCCAGTGGCCCAGCCCGCTGACTGGGCCGGGTTGAGGCCGAGGGAGTTCAGGCAGCCGGCAGTGCCTGTGCAGCGGTAACTGGCTGGTGAGTGCCGGTGTGGTCGACGAGGTAGTAGCGGCCGTGCGGGGTGCGCCACACGAAGACCCCGTTGAACGGTTGAGCCACTTGCCATCGACCGTGGGTCTTGACCCGATGGTGGAACCGGGTCAGCGGGGCGAGCTTGTCGACCCCGGTCTGACCGGGTGGCCCACCCTCATCAGGTTCGACGAACGCGATGGTGTGGTCGAGGTCGCCGGTCCGGGCGGTGGAACAGGCATACGGGAAGCAGTCCACGGGAGTGCGGAGGTGCACGGCGTCGCGGATCCGGTCGGGGATCTCATACGCGTCGACCGGGACCTGGTTGTTCAGGTCGATGACCGGTTTGACGGTGACGTGGGTGTGACCGAGCCAGGACCGGACCCGGTCCAGCGTGACCGGTCCGACCTGTTCGACCCGCGCCACCCCGGTCCCAAAGATGAGGGCCTGGTCGGTGAGGTGGACGTAAAGCGTGACGTCGGGTCTGGTGTCCATCGGCTTTGTCCGGCCCGAACGCACCGGGCCCGTCTTATCGGTATGGTCGACCGATTCGGTTGCGTCGGTCGGGCCGGTGGCGGTGTC
>JANLYC010000525.1:0-7533 GCA_031365435.1 Nocardioidaceae bacterium | reverse complement strand
CCCACACCGCAATCGGCAAGGCAACGCCCATCAGCCGCTTAACCAACCTCCCCGAACAGCACAACTAGGCAAACGGGCCGTGGGGAGTGGCAACTTGCCTTGGGAAGCTGGGTGGCCGGGTAGGTTGCCAGCATGGATCCGGCCAGTGACCTCCAAACCGGCGGCGACCTCGGTGTGACGTCGGGGATCGAGACGACGCGCGAGTATGCCGAGGGGCTCGACCGTGACGACCCCTTGGCGGCATACCGAGACGAGTTCGTCATCCCGGACGACGACGTGATCTACCTCGACGGCAACTCGCTGGGCCGGCTTCCCAAGGCCACCCAGGCCCGGGTCAAGCAGGTCCTCGACGACGACTGGGGCGGTCACCTCATCCGGTCCTGGGAGGACCGCTGGCTGCACCTGCCTACCAGGATCGGCGACCTCATCGGCGTCAACCTGCTCGGCGCCGACCCGGGTGAGGTCATCGTCGGAGACTCGACGACCGTGTCGTTGTTCAAGGCGATGTCGGCGATCCTCGACGCGAATCCCGGTCGCCGTGCCGTGGTCATCGATCGCGACAACTTCCCCACCGACCGCTACCTCGTCGAGTCATTGGCCGGGCGCCGTCAGCTCGAGGTGCGCTGGGTCGACGAAGTGGGGCCGGACGGACTGACGCTCGCACACCTCGAGCGGCAGCTGGACGGTGACGTCGCTCTCGTCGTCCTCGACCACATCGACTACCGGTCGGCGGCGATCACCGACATGCGGGCCATCACGGCGGCCGCCCACGAGGTCGGCGCCACCGTGCTCTGGGACCTGTGTCATTCGGTCGGGTCGATCCCGATCGACCTGCACCGCGACGAGGTCGACGTCGCGGTGGGCTGCACCTACAAGTATCTGAACGGCGGGCCAGGATCACCGTCGTTCACCTATGTCCGATCAGACCTTCAGCCACGGCTCTCGCAGCCGATCTGGGGATGGTGGGGCCGCGCCGAGATGTTCGAGATGGCCCAGGGCTACCGGGCCGAGACCGGCATCCGGTCGTGGTTGTCCGGCACACCGAGTGTGCTCTCGATGGCCGGGATCGAGACCAGCGTCCAGCTGATCATCGACGCGGGGATGCCGGCGCTGCGCGCGAAGTCGATGGCACTCACCGCGTTCGCGGTGAGCCTGTATGACGCCTGGCTGGCCCCGCTCGGCGCTGACCTGGCCAGCCCCCGTGACCCCGAGCGGCGCGGCTCTCACGTCACGATCACGCACCGGGATGCCCGCTCGGCGATCGCTGAGCTGATGCGCGACGGAGTCCTGCCAGATTTTCGTCAGCCCGACGGAATCCGTCTCGGTATGGCCCCGTTGACGACGAGATTCGTCGATATACACGAGGGTTTGCGACGTTTGCGCGGCCTGTTGCGTCCCTGAAGTGCTGAAATGCACCGTGCATGTTGCACTGGCGACCCCTTGACGCAACAAAGTGTTATAGGGCAGGTTTCCCCTCGGTTCCTGCGTGACCCACGTCACGTTCGCCACGCCTGAACCTTCCGCTGGCTTCGACGCCTCGTCGATGCCGCCTGACCTGGAGGTTGTTAGTGAAACGTCTCGCCACGATCGGAGCGATCGCCGCAGTCACCGCTGCCGGTCTCTCCGCCGCACCATCGCAGGCAGCCACCTACGCGCCCGCACCCACCGCTGTCCACCACCCCAGCATCACGAAGGCAGATCCCCACTTCACCCCCAACGAACGCGCCGCTGCACTCCGCGGCGCCAGGACCGATGCCCGCGCCACTGCGCAGGCGCTGCGCCTGCCCGCAACCCAGTCGCTCAGGCCGGTCGACGCCATGGCCGACACCAACGGGGCGATGCACATCCGCTATGACCGCACCTACCGTGGGATGCGCGTCATCGGAGGCGATCTGGTCGTCCACCAGAACCCTGCCGGCGCCATCAGTGGCGTCGACTACGCATCGACCGCAAACCTCGCCCTGCAGAACGTGACGCCGCGCACGAGCAGTCCGGCCAGGGGCGGCACGCTCGTGGTCTTCGCGGCCGACCACAAGCCCGTCCTCGCCTGGGAGACTCACAACGCCCGGGTGGGTCGCGACGGTGCTCCCGTCCGGCGAGTGACGTACACCGACGCCCGGACCGGCAGCCGGATCGTCTCCTGGAACACCGTCGACACCGCCGACGGCACCGGCAACTCGTTCTACTCCGGCTCCGTACCGCTCAAGACGGTGCTGTCGGGCTCGACCTACCAGCTCACCGACTCCACGCGCGGCAACAGCAGCATCTACGACGCGAACAACTCGACGAGCACGTCGAGGGGAACCCTGTTCACCGACGCTGACAACGTCTGGGGCACCGGAACCACGTCGTCGCGCCAGACGGCAGCGGTCGATGCGGCGTACGGCGCAGCCAACACGTGGGACTTCTACAAGAACACCTTCGGTCGCAACGGCATCCGCAACGACGGCGTCGCCGCCTACAGCCGGGTGCACTACGGCACCAACTACGAGAACGCGTTCTGGGACGACTCGTGCTTCTGCATGACGTATGGCGACGGTGGCACGAGCTTCAGCGCCCTCGTCTCGCTCGACGTCGCCGGCCACGAGATGAGCCACGGCGTCACCTCCAACACCGCGGGCCTCAACTACAGCGGTGAGAGCGGTGGCCTCAACGAGGCGACCTCCGACATCTTCGGCACGATGGTCGAGTTCACGGCCGCCAACGCCAACGACCCCGGCGACTACTACATCGGCGAGAAGATCGCGAAGGACGGCACCTACCTGCGTCGGATGGACAACCCGTCGCTCGACGGGGGCTCGGCCAACTGCTGGTCCTCAGGCGTCGGCAACCTCGACGTGCACTACTCCTCCGGTGTCGGCAACCACTTCTTCTACCTGTTGGCCGAGGGCTCTGGAGCGAAGACCATCGGCGGGCGTTCGCACAACAGCCCGACCTGCAACGGCTCCACCGTCACCGGCATCGGCCGTGACGCCGCAGCGAGGATCTGGTACCGCGCGCTGACGACCTACATGACCTCGACGACCAACTACACGGGCTCGCGTGACGCCGCCATCAAGGCCGCCGTCGACCTGTACGGCGCCAACTCCACGCAGTGCAACGCCGTGGTCAGTGCGATGAACGCCGTCTCGGTCCCAGCCGGCAGCTCCACCTGTGGTGGCACCCCGCCGCCCCCGCCCGGCAACCTGCTGCTCAACCCCGGCTTCGAGTCGGGCAACGTCAACTGGACGGCTTCCAGCGGCGTCATCGCCACGGGCGGGACCCCGCGCACGGGTTCGTACAACGCGTGGCTCGACGGCTACGGAGCCACCCACACCGACACGCTCTCCCAGACCGTGACGATCCCCTCGGGCAAGACGGCATCCTCACTCGCCTTCTACCTGTACATCACCACGGCCGAGAGCGGTACGACGGCGTACGACAAGTTGACCGTCCAGGCCATCAGCGGCGGCATCACGACCACCCTCGCGACGTACTCCAACGCCAACGCAGGCACCGGGTACGTCGCCCGGTCGGTCAGCATGAACAGCTATATCGGCAAGACCGTCACGATCAAGTTCACCGGCACCGAGGACGCCTCGCTGGCGACGAACTTCCGCATCGACGACACGTCCCTGTCGGCCACGTAGGGACCCGCAGCACCGCACACAGCACGGACCAACAACGCACAGCACCCACGAGCAGAGGCGTCACCCGGTCGGGTGGCGCCCTCTGTTCGTCCCCGGGCAGAAGAATGCGAGGGGTGGCTTGTTGAGCCGGTCTGCGCGGCTTCGCCGCTGCAGACCGTCCGTCAGTGCTTCTTGGTCGAGGGGATGATCTCTGTCGTCGTCGCGCGGTCGTGCTTGGCCTTCTTGTCGGCTCGCTTTTCCTTCAACGACTTGCCGGACTTCTTCGACATGGACTTGCGGGGGGACTTGTCGCTCATGGTTGTTGCTCCCAGGTAGGAAGCCCTGACGGCTCCGTACCCCTGACAGTACGCCATCGGCTCCTCCGGAACCTCTAGGTTACTGAGGGGTAGCCAGTGTGCAGACCGTCGCATACGCTCGTGTACATGAACGCGTTGCCCGGTCCAGACCTCGACGCGCCGGCCGATCCGGAGCACGATCCCAGAGCCTCGTATGCCGTTGACCCCGGCCTGGTCCGACGGCTGACGAAGCGAGTGCGGGCATCGGGAGGCACGACCGAGACGACCTTCGCACCGTTCACCGGCCAGCCGATCGCGTCGATTCCGGTGTCGACCCCCGAAGACGTGGCCGTCGCCACCGAGGCGGCCAGGACGGCGCAGCGGGCGTGGTCGCGGGTGCCACTGGAGCTCAAGCGGAAGATCCTCTTGCGGTTCCACGACCTCGTGCTCGCCCGTCAGGACGAGATCCTCGACCTGATCCAGTGGGAGTCGGGCAAGGCCCGCAAGCACGCCTTCGACGAGGTGGGGCACGTCGCGATGACGGCGCGCTACTACGCCCGCACCGCGCACGAGCACCTGGCGACGCGGCGTCGGCTGGGTATCTACCCGGTGCTGACGCGGGTCGACGTCAACCAGGTTCCCAAGGGTGTCGTGGGGATCATCTCGCCGTGGAACTACCCGTTCACGATGGCGTTGTCCGACGGTCTGCCCGCTCTGCTCGCCGGCAACACGGTCGTCCACAAGCCCGACGCCCAGACACCCTTGTCCACGTTGTTGGGCGTCGAGCTGCTGGCCGAGGCGGGGGTGCCCCTCGACGCCTGGCAGGTCGTGTACGGCGAGGGACCGGTCCTCGGACCTGCTGTCGTCGACCACGTCGACCACGTCTGCTTCACCGGCTCGACCGGCACGGGTCGCGAGGTGGCGGCCCGGGCAGCCCAGCGGCTGATCGGTGCGTCGCTCGAGCTCGGCGGCAAGAACCCGATGCTCGTCCTTCGCGACGCCGACGTCGACCGTGCCGCCGAAGGCGCGGTGCGCGCGTGCTTCTCCTCAGCGGGCCAGCTGTGCGTCTCGATGGAGCGCCTGTATGTCGCCGACCAGGTCTACGACCGTTTCATGGAGCGGTTCGTCCGCAGAGCCGAGGCCATGGTCTTGTCGACCGCACTGGACTACTCCGCCGACATGGGCTCACTGGTCTCGTCGCGTCAGCTCGAGGTGGTCGTGGCACACGTGGCCGACGCGGCTCGGCACGGCGCCACGGTCGTCACGGGAGGGCGTGCCAGACCTGACGTCGGGCCGCTGTTCTACCAGCCCACCGTCCTGACCGGGGTGACGCCGGCGATGACGTGCTTCGCACACGAGACGTTCGGGCCGGTGGTCTCGGTCTACCGCTTCACCGACGAGCAGGACGCGGTCGCTCGCGCCAACGAAGGCAGCTACGGGTTGAACGCAGCGATCTTCACCCGGGACGCGGCCCGCGGCCGCCGGCTGGCCCGGCAGATCCGGTGCGGGTCGGTCAACGTCAACGAGGCGTTCTCGGCGACGTTCGGCTCCATCGCTGCACCCATGGGCGGGATGCGCGAGTCCGGACTCGGCCGTCGGCAGGGCAGTGAGGGCATTCATCGCTACACAGATCCACAGACAGTGGCGACCCAGCGAGTGCTGCCGTTCCGCCCGGTCCTCGGCATGTCCGAGGAGCGGTACGCCAAGACGCTGACGGCGACGCTGCGAGTGCTGAAGAGGCTGCATCGGGCATGAGCTACGACTACGACGTCGTGGTGGTCGGCTCCGGGTTCGGCGGATCGGTCTCGGCGTTGCGCCTGACCGAGAAGGGGTATCGCGTCGGGGTGCTCGAGGCAGGGGCGCGCTTCGACGAGTCGTCGTACCCGAAGACGTCGTGGGACCTCAGACGCTTCCTGTTCGCGCCGGCAGTGGGGTGCTATGGCATCCAGCGCATCGACGTGCTCAACGACTGCGTGATCCTGTCCGGAGCCGGGGTCGGTGGTGGCTCGCTGGTCTACGCGAACACGCTCTACGAGCCACTCGACGCGTTCTACCGCGACCGGTCCTGGAGCCACCTCACGGACTGGCGCGAGGAGCTTGCCCCTTTCTACGACCAGGCCAAGCGGATGCTCGGCGTGACGGTCAACCCCACCATGACCCCGAGCGACGTGGTGATGAAACAGGTCGCCGACGAGATGGGCGTGGGTGAGACCTTCCGGCCCACGCCGGTAGGAGTGCTGTTCGGTGATCCGGGTGCCGAGATGCCGGACCCGTACTTCGGCGGCGCCGGTCCGGCCCGCAAGGCCTGCATCGAGTGCGGCGAGTGCATGACGGGCTGCCGGCACCACGCCAAGAACACACTGACCAAGAACTACCTCTATCTCGCCGAACAAGCCGGAGCCCGCGTCCATCCGCTGACCACCGTCACCGAGGTCAGGCCGCTGCCGGGCGGTGGTTATCGGGTGGCAACGCGGCCGACCGACGTCAGGGTCGGATCACGTCGCCGCTCGGGCCGGGTCTTCTCGGCCGAACAGGTGGTGCTGGCGGCGTCGGCGCTGGGCACACAGCGACTGTTGCACCGGATGCGTGACGAAGCGGTCCTGCCCGGCCTGTCCAGTCGGTTGGGTGCGCTGACGCGGACCAACTCCGAGTCGATCCTCGGCGCTGTCGCCGAGGGTCGCGACGTCGACTACAGCCAGGGGGTCGCGATCACGTCGTCGTTCCACCCTGACGAGCAGACCCATATCGAACCCGTGCGGTACGGCCGGGGCAGCAACGCGATGAGCCTGCTGCAGACGGTGCTCACCGACGGCGGTGGCGGCGTACCACGCTGGCGGGTGTGGCTGCGGGAGCTCTGGCGGCAGAAATGGTCCATCGCGGATCGGTACGACGTCGGGCACTGGTCCGAACGAACCGTCATCGCGCTGGTCATGCAGACGATCGACAACTCCATCACCACCTACACGAAGCGGTCGCGGCTGACCGGGCGTCGGCACCTGACGTCGCGGCAAGGGCACGGCATCCCCAACCCGACGTGGATTCCCGTCGCCAACGACGCCGTACGCCGGATGGCGCGCATCGTGAAAGGGACGCCTGGCGGCTCGGTGGGTGAGCAGTTCAACCGGCCCCTCACCGCACACTTCATCGGTGGCTGCACGATCGGAGACTCGGTCGAGACGGGCGTCATCGACCCCTACCACCGTGTCTACGGGCACCCGGGACTGCACGTGATGGACGGCTCCGCCATCTCGGCCAACCTCGGTGTCAATCCCTCGCTCACGATCACTGCCCAGGCCGAGCGAGCCATGAGCCTGTGGCCCAACCGGGGCGAGGTGGACCCCCGACCGGAGCTCGGGAAGGCCTACCGCCGGCTCACCGCGGTACCGCCGAAGAACCCCACGGTCTCCGACTTCGCTCCCGGCGCACTCCGACTGCCGATCGTCGACGTCAGCTGACACGCCGCCAGGACACATGCCGCGACCGAGGCAGCTTGGCGCATGCTCGACCTGCACAGTGGTTCGACCAGTGATCTGGTGGCGCCCATCCTGATCCAGAGGGATATGTGTTCGCCTCCGGCCCGTCGCATCGCCGGCAGCACGCCGGAGGGGACGCCGTCCGGGGCAGCCGAG
>JANLYC010000504.1:0-4649 GCA_031365435.1 Nocardioidaceae bacterium | reverse complement strand
TTTGCCTAGTTCACAAGCCGCCTGGCTTGTTCACTAGGCAAACGCACGGCCACGGCTACGCTGAGCGGGTTGCCCCGACGAGCCAGGAGGTCAGCCCAGATGAGCCCGTTCCGGGGATCCGTGCCGTTCACGGACGAGTGGCGGTACTTCCACGTGGCGCGTGACGGCGGGGTCGCCACCATCACGTTCAACCGGCCCGACAAGCTCAACGCGCTGACCTTCGAGGGGTACGCCGACCTGCGGGACTTCTTCGCCGAGATCCCGCACCGTGACGACACTCGCGTCGTCATCCTGCGCGGTGAGGGCCGGTCCTTCTGCTCCGGCGGCGACGTCCACGAGATCATCGGCGCCACCTTGGGTATGCGCCCCGACGAGCTGCTCGCCTTCACCCGGATGACCGGTGACGTCGTACGAGCGATGCGCGAGTCGCCCGTACCGATCATCGCGGCCATCCAGGGAACGGCGGCCGGGGCTGGGTCGGTGCTGGCCCTCGCCGCCGACTTCCGCATCATGACCCGCTCTGCGAAGTTCGCCTTCCTCTTCACCAAGGTCGGCCTGGCTGGTGCCGACATGGGAGCGGCCTACCTGCTGCCCCGCCTGGTCGGTCTCGGCCGGGCCACCCAGCTGCTCATGCTCGGCGACTCCCTGTCCGCCGAGAAGGCCGACACCTGGGGTCTGGTCAGCGAGCTCACCGACGACGACCAGCTCGAGGCGGCCACGCGGGCGCTGGCCGAGCGGCTCGCCAGCGGCCCCTGGCAGGCGTACTCCGCCACCAAGTCGCTGCTCACCCGTGAGCTCGACCTCGGCCTGACCGGCGCGGTCGAGCTCGAGGCCATGACGCAGGCGCTGCTCATGAAGGGCGACGACTACGCCGAGTTCCATGCCGCCTTCACCGGCAAACGGGCACCCGAGTGGAGGGGACGCTGAGGTGGACGCCACCAACCTCTTCGACCTCACCGCCGAGCAGCACGAGCACATGGCGTGGGTCAAGGACGTGGCCCGTGACGCGCTCGTGCCGATCGCCGACCGCGGCCGACCCGGCCACGTCAACCGTCACCTCGTCAACGCCATGGGTGATCTGGGGCTGCTCCGCCGGCTGTTCCCCGGCGTCGGCCACGACTCCACGTCGCGACAGGCAGCGGCCCTCGACCTGTGCCTGCTGCGCGAAGCGCTCGCGACGGTCTGTACCGAGGCGGAGACGGCGCTGGCCCTGCAAGGGCTCGGCACCTATCCCGTGCTGCAGTCCGGGTCGGACGAGCTCGTACGCCGCTGGGTGCCGACCGTCGCGCGCGGCGAGGCGGTCGCGGCGTTCGCGCTGACCGAGCCCGAAGCCGGCTCCGACGCGGCCGCCCTCTCGTTGGTGGCGGCGCCCGACGGCGATGGCTGGCGGCTCACCGGTGAGAAGCTCTGGATCTCCAACGCCCCTGAGGCCGACTTCTACTCGGTCTTCGCGCGAACGACCCCAGACGCTGGCTCTCGCGGCGTCACCGCGTTCGTCGTATCCGGCGACGCACCTGGCGTCTCCGGTGAACACCTCGACATGCTGTCGCCCCATCCCATCGGACGGCTGGTGCTCGACGGCGTACGCGTCAGCCGCGCGGACCTCCTCGGCGAACCGGACCAGGGCTTCGCAGTCGCCATGCGCACGCTCGACCTGTTCCGCCCCAGCGTGGGGGCGTTCGCCGTCGGCATGGCCCAGGCGGCGCTCGACGCTGCGGTGGCCCATGCGGATGAGCGGCAAGCCTTCGGCGGACCGCTGCGATCCCTCCAGTCGGTCGGCCACACGCTGGCCGAGATGGCGACACGTGTCGAGACCGCCCGCCTCATGGTCTACCGAGCCGGTGCGGCGTACGACGACGGCCGACCGGGGATCTCCACGAGCTCGGCCATGGCCAAGCTGGTCGCCACCGAGACGGCGCAATGGGTGGTCGACCAGGCCATCCAGGTCCATGGGGCACGCGCGCTCCAACGCGGCCACCTGCTCGAGCACCTCTACCGCGAGGTTCGAGCCCCACGCATCTACGAGGGCGCCACCGAGGTGCAACGCTCGATCATCGCCCGCGACCTCTACCGCTGAACCACGAGCCCGGGGTCAGGCGCCTTCGCGCAGCCGGAAGCGTTGCAGCTTGCCCGTGCTCGTCCGCGGCAACGCGTCGACGACGCGGACCGCCCGGGGATACTTGTACGGTGCGATCTCGGCCTTCGTGAAGTCCTGCAGCCCCTTGATGAAGGTCTCGTCGCCGTCGACGCCCTCGCGCAGGACGACGTACGCCGTCACCAGCTGGCCGCGATCAGCGTCGGGGACGCCGACCACAGCGCACTCGACCACGTCGGGGTGCCGGAGGACTGCTTCCTCGACCTCGGGGCCGGCGATGTTGTAGCCGGACGAGACGATCATGTCGTCGCTGCGCGCCTGGTACCAGAAGTAACCCCGGTCGTCATACAGGAACGTGTCGCCGGTGAGGTTCCAACCGTCCTGGACGTAGACCGACTGCCGCGCATCGGCCAGGTAACGGCACCCTGTCGGTCCCTTGACGGCCAGTCTGCCGATCTCGCCCGCCGGCACCGGCCGACCCTCGTGATCGAGAACCGTGGCCTGATAGCCCGGCACCGGCTTGCCGGTAGATCCCGGCACGATGTCGTCATCAGCTGCCGAGATGAAGATGTGCAGCATCTCGGTCGCCCCGATGCCGTCGATGATCTTCACCCCGGTCGCATCGGCGAACGCCTGCCAGGTCGCCACCGGCAGGTGCTCTCCCGCCGACACGCACCGGCGCAGACTCGTCAGGTTGCCGACCACGCCGCCCGCCAGCATGGCCTTGTACGCCGTCGGGGCAGTGAAGCAGATCGTCACGTCATGAGCCGCGATGTGTTCGGCCAGCTCGGCCGGGGTGGCTTTCTCGATCAGCAGGGTGGCGGCACCGACCCGGAGCGGGAAGACGACCAGGCCGCCGAGCCCGAACGTGAAGGCGAGCGGCGGAGTCCCCGTGAACACGTCGTCCCTGGTCGGCTTCAGCACATGCGCCGAGAACGTGTCGGCGTTGGCCAGCACGTCCCGGTGGAAGTGCATGGTCGCCTTGGGCCGGCCGGTCGTTCCCGACGTGAAGGCCAGCAGCGCGACGTCGTCGGCCGCCGTGTCGACCGGCACGAACTCGTCGGCCACCTCGGTCGTACGACGGCTGAGGTCATCGGGTGCGTCCCCGCCATACGCCACGATCGGCACCGTGGCCAGCGCGGAGCTGCGCAGGTCGTCGAGGAACCGGTGGTCACACAACGCCAGGTCGATGCGTGCGATCTCGTGAATCGTGGTGAGCTCCCCCGGCCGCAGCAACGGCATCGTCGTGACGACCACCCCGCCGGCCAGCAACACGCCGAACCAGCAGGCCACGAGCCACGGGTTGTTGGGCCCGCGCAGCAGCACCCGGTTGCCCGGCACCACGTCGAGCTCGTCGACCAGCACCCGGGCGATCCGGTTGGCGGTGGACAGGAGCTCGGCGTAGGTCCAGCGCTCCCCTCCGGGTGAGAGCAGGCAGGTCCGGTCGGGACCGTGCTCGGCGATCGTGCGTTCGAGCAGCTCGACCCCGCAGTTGAGCCGGTCCGGGTACTGCAGCTGCGGCAGGTCGAACACGAGCTCCGGCCAAGCCTCCGCAGGCGGCAGGCTGTCGCGGCAGAACGTGTCGACGTGGGCCGACGGGGTCAGCGGCATGGGCAACCCTTCGCGCAGGGGACGGCTGACCCCAGTATTCACTGCTCGTGACGACAGTCAAGACTCCGCGAGACCGTGAGAACGCGGCCCCACCGGCCCTACCGGGGGTGTCGGTATCGTGTTGCGGTGACGACGATCCGCGAGGCTGCACAGCAGGGTGGGCAGGCACCCAGCCCCTCCTTCCAGCCGCGGGCGTTGATCGTGACCATCTACGGTCTGTATGCCCGCCAGGTCGGTGGCTGGTTCAGTGTGTCGACCCTGATCCGGCTGATGGCCGAGCTCGGAGTCGACGAGCCGGCGGTCCGTTCGTCGATCTCACGGCTGAAGCGGCGGGGCATCCTGCTCGCTGACAGCCGGGACGGCGTCGCAGGCTACGAGCTGGCGCCGGCGGCTCAGTCCATCTTCGACGAGGGTGACCGGCGTATCTTCGCGCGACCCCGCGCGTCGCTCGACGAGGGTTGGCTGCTCGCGGTCTTCAGTGTCCCGGAGTCCCAGCGGGCACGTCGGCACGCCCTGCGCTCTCGGCTGGGCTGGCTCGGGTTCGGCACGGTGGCGGCCGGAGTCTGGATCGCGCCCGCGCAGCTGGAGGCCGAGACGAGAGACCTGCTCGAGCGCGACCACCTGGCGCCGTACGTCGACCTCTTCCGTGCAGACCACGTGGCCTTCGGCGACGTCCGCATGCTGGTCGAGCAGTGGTGGGACCTGCGCGCTCTCCAGACCCTGTATGACGAGTTCCTGGCGACGTACACCCCGGTCCGGACGGGCTGGAAGCGCCGGCGCTCGTCACCGGACGCGGCAGCCGCGCTTTCCGGTCGCGCCTTCGCCGACTACGTCCAGGCACTCACCGCCTGGCGCCGACTTCCCTACCTCGACCCGGGCCTGCCCGACGACGTGCTTCCGCGGGGCTGGACCGGCGCGCGCGCCGCGGCGCTCTTCCTCGACC
>JANLYC010000475.1:0-5926 GCA_031365435.1 Nocardioidaceae bacterium | reverse complement strand
CACGCCCCCCGTGGCCCCCGACCCCCTCACGTTGTGGCGGGTCTCCCGTCCCCCCCCCCCCCCCCCGAATTGCGGGAAAGTGCAGGCCGACACGCCGGGCGAGACCTGCACTTTCCCGCAATTCGCGGAGAGGGAAGGGGAGGTATGGCGGTCAGGTGATGCGGTCGAGGACGATGTCATGGCCCGCAGGTCCGGCGGAAGCCTCGTCGTCGATGTCGTAGCCGCCTTCGATGGCCTGCCCGGCCCGCTCGAACCGGCCGGTGTCGTCGCTCAGCAGCGTCATCAGCACCTGCCCGGACTCGACGCGGTCGCCCGGCTTGGCATGCAGGACGACGCCCGCGCCCGCCTGGACCGGATCCTCCTTGCGGGCGCGGCCGGCGCCGAGCCGCCAGGCCGCCGTACCCACGCTGAGCGCGTCGAGCCGGGTGAGCACACCCGACCGGTCGGCCCTGATCTCGTGCGACTCCCTGGCCTGCGGGAGAGGGGCGTGCGCATCGCCACCCTGGGCGCTGATCATCGCCCGCCAGAGGTCCATCGCCGAGCCGTCGGCCAGCTTCTCCGCGGGATCCACGTCGTCACGACCGACCGCCGCGAGCATCTCGCGCGCGAGGGCCAGCGTCAGCTCGACCACGTCGGCCGGGCCACCGCCTGCCAACACGTCCAGCGACTCCTGGACCTCGATGGCGTTCCCAGCCGTGAGCCCGAGCGGCGTCCCCATGTCGGTCAGCAGCGCGATCGTCGTGACACCGGCATCGGTGCCCAGGTCCACCATGGTCCTGGCGAGCTCACGCGCTGAGCCGAGATCCTTCATGAAGGCTCCGGTCCCGACCTTCACGTCGAGCACGAGCGCCCCGGTGCCTTCGGCGATCTTCTTGCTCATGATCGAGCTCGCGATCAACGGGATCGACTCGACGGTGCCCGTCACATCACGCAGCGCATAGAGCTTCTTGTCCGCAGGCGCCAGCGTCGACCCCGCTGCACAGATGACGGCTCCGACTTCCTCGAGCTGACGCATCATGTCGTTGTACGACAGGTCACAGTTCCAGCCCGGGATCGACTCGAGCTTGTCGAGCGTGCCGCCCGTGTGGCCCAGGCCGCGACCGGACAGCTGCGGCACCGCGACCCCGCACGCCGCGACCAACGGCGCGAGCGGGAGCGTGATCTTGTCGCCGACGCCGCCGGTCGAGTGTTTGTCCGAGGTCGGTCGGGACAGCGAGGAGAAGTCCATCCGCTCCCCGCTGGCGATCATCGCGTTGGTCCAGTCGCTGATCTCGCGACGGTTCATGCCGTTGAGGAGGATCGCCATCGCCAATGACGCCATCTGCTCGTCGGCCACGGCACCGCGTGTGTACGCGTCCACCACCCAGTCGATCTGCTCGTCACTGAGCTCGTTCCTGCCGCGCTTGGTGACGATCACGTCCACCGCGTCGAACGCCTCACTCATCAGCCACTCTCCCGGTCACTCCAGCACTCACCTGCACCGACTCATAGCCTCGCAGCACGAACGTCGGACGTCGTCTCGGCTCCCCCGCCAGCGACAGCCCGGGAAACCTCGAGAGCAGCAGTCCGAGCGACTCGACCAGCTCGACCCGCGCAAGCGGGGCACCCAGACAGAAATGGACGCCCACGCCGAACGCCAGGTGCGGGTTGGGGTTGCGGTCACCGCGCAGGTCATCGGGGGCTGGGAACACCAGCGGATCCCGGTTGGCGGCGCCGAGCAGGACGGCCACCTTGTCATGTGCCGGGACGACCACGTCGGCGAGCTCGACGTCCGCTGTCGCTGTCCGCTCGAACAGCTGAAGGGCCGAGTCGAAGCGCAGCATCTCCTCGACGAGCAGCGCGAGGTCGATCTCCCCGGCCGCCACGCGCTGCCACTGGTCGCGATGATCGAGCAGCAGCGCCACCAGCCCGTTGCCGAAGACGTTGACCGACGCCTCGTGTCCCGCGTTGAGCAGCAGGATCGCCGAGGCCAGGACCTCGTCGTCCGTCAGGCCGTCGACGCCTTCCTGTGCCCGTAGCAGATCGCTGAGCAGATCGCTGCCGACGTCTTCGACCGGACGGGCGTGACGTTCGCGGATCAGTGCGCGCAGGTAGTCGGCGAACTCCTCGCTGGCCCGTAACGCCGCCGCTTCCACCTCGGGTGTCAGCGCGGGCTCGTACATCCGCACAATGGCCTGGGACCAATTTCGCAACAATGCCACGTCCTGGGTCGGCGTCCCGAGAAGCTCGGCGATGACGAGGACCGGCAGCGGCTCGGCGTAGTCAGCGAGGACATCGAAGACGTCTGCTTCGATCTCGTCGAGCAACTGCCGTCCGAGCGCACGGACCCGCGGACGCATCCGTTCGACGTGACCGCGAGCGAAGGCGGTCGACACCTTGCGACGAAGCCGCGTGTGGTTCGGTGGCTCGTTCTCCATCATCTGGTTGCGGTGCAGCAGGTTGAACGGCTCGTAGACCTCGGCGGGCTGCCGGTCCTGCCACAGCCGGCCCAGCCGACGGTCCCGCAGTGCCTGGCTGCACGCGGCGTGGTCGACCACGAGCCAACGCCTGCTGGCTTCGTGCCAGAGGACCGGCCCCCGCGCCCGCTCGGCGTGGAACATCGGGTACGGGTCGGCGAGGAACTCCGGGTCACCGAAGTCGAGCCGGCTCGACCGACGCCCACTCACGACGTGATCACAGATCTGTCACCGGTCCAGGTCGGCGGGCCCGAAAGCGTCGGGCAGCACTTCACGCATCGCCTTCACGCCGCTGACGGTGGCAAGCAGGCAGTCCGGCCCACCGTTCTCCCACAGCAGCTGCCGGCAGCGGCCGCAGGGCATGAGGACCGCACCGTGCTTGTCGACACAGACGACGGCGACCAGGCGACCACCGCCGGTCGCGTGCAGCGACGAGACCATGCCGCACTCGGCGCACAGCGCCACTCCATAGGCTGCGTTCTCGACATTGCAGCCGACCACGACACGGCCGTCATCGACGAGACCGGCGACGCCGACCTGGAAGTCGGAGTACGGCGCGTACGCGCGGCCCATCACGTCGGTGGCGGCCCGGGTGAGCGCCTCCCAGTCGATCGCGGCCTCGGCCATCAGATCGACTGTCCTCGCCGGTACCGTAAGCCGTCGGCGGCGGGCATGCGAAGCCGTTGGGCCGCCAGAGCCAGCACCAGAAGCGTGGCCAGGTATGGCGTCATACCGGTGAACTGCTCAGGCACGGCGTCGGTGAGCAGGAACCATGCCAGGAAGGCAACAGCCAGGACTCCCATGACCGTGGACGTGACGATGCGCCGCTGTCGAAGCCGGAGGACGGCCACGGCAGCCAGCCCGATCGCAATAAGAAGCAACAGCGCGTGCACCGCGGTGGCTTCACCGCGGAGGTTGAGCGAGTCCGTGTAGCCGAACAGCAGGGCACCTATCGCCGTGCCACCCGGTCGCCAGTTGCCGAAGATCATCGCTGCCAGACCGATGTAGCCGCGTCCGTTGGTCTGCCCCGACGTGAAGCCGCTCGAGGACACCAACGCCAGGAACCCACCGCCGATGCCTGCCATGGCGCCGGAGATGATCACGGCGATGTACTTGTACCGGTAGACGTCGACGCCCAGGCTCTCGGCAGCGGCCGGGCTCTCACCGCAGGACCGCAGCCGCAGGCCGAACCGCGTTCTCCAGAGGATGTAGGTCGTCGCCGCGACCAGCGCGACGACCACCAGCGTGAGGAGCGAGAGGTCCGTGGTCAGTGCGGCGACCAGCGACGCCAGGTCGGAGACGACGAACCAGTGGTGGTCGGCCAGGTTGGCTGCTGAGTCGGAGAGCCCTGGAATGGTGACGTTGGACGGAGTGTCTAGTCCGGTGAGCTGCTTGACTCCCCCGCCCTCCAGGTCGGTGAAGTAGGCTCCGGCGAGGAACTGCGCCGCGCCGGCGCCGATGATGTTGATCGCCACACCGGACACGATGTGGTCGACACCGAAGGACACGGTCGCGATCGCGTGCAGCAGCCCACCGATGGCACCCATCAACGCTGCTCCAAGGACCCCGATCCACGGATTGTAGAAGTAGGTGAAGTACGCCGCACCCCAGGTGCCGAGGATCATCTGGCCCTCGAGCCCGATGTTGACGACGCCGGCTCGTTCGCTCCAGAGGCCGCCGATGCCCGCCATCAAGATCGGGCAGGTGGCGATCACCGCGGCGTGAATCGTCCCGGCACTGTCGAGACCGCGCGCGTCGGTGAGGATCCGCACCAACGAGATGACGAGGACGACCCCCAGCCACAGGAAGAGGCGACCTCGCCACGGTGAGCCGCCGAACGACAGGCGCGTGGCTCGAGCTGCCGGCCCGACTGACGCATCCGGCTTGGTCCCGGTACTCATGCCGTCACCTCCTTCGGGCCCGAGGGAACCTCGGACTCCAACCGTTCAGCCACGCTGCGCTGCTCGATCCTGGCGCGCGAACGACGGATGACCTCGTACGCGATGACGACGCTCAGCACGATGACACCCTGAGTGATCTGGACGACCTCGATCGGCACGTCGGTCTCGAGCTGAAGCCGGTTCGACTGCTCGTTGAGGAAGGCGAAGAGAACAGCGCCGAAGGCGATGCCGAGGGGTTCGTTGCGTCCGAGGAGCGCCACCGCGATCCCGGTGAAACCCAGCCCGGTCTGGAACGTCGGACCGATCGAGTGCGCCTGGCCGAAGAGGGCCGGGAGCCAGATCAGCCCTGCCACACCGCCTGACAACAGCATCGAGATGACGATCATGCGATTCACGTTCACGCCGCTTGCCACTGCCGCGGACTGCGAAAAACCCGTGGCCCGCAGGTCGAAGCCGAAGCGGGTCTTGTTGAGCATGAACCAGAAGCCGATCCCGAGCACGACAGCGAGCACCGACAACGTCCAGATCGCCCCGTCCGGCTTGGAGAAGAGCGTCCAGCCGCCCAGCTGACTGCTGGTGGGGATCACCGTCGACCGGACGCTGTTGCCCGTGTGCTCTCCGTATCGGTCGAGCAGATAACCGTAGAGGGTGATCGCGATGGCGTTCAGCATGATCGTCGAGATGACCTCGCTCACGCCGCGGGTGACCTTGAGGACGGCCGCGATACCTGCCCAACCGGCTCCGACGAGCACCGCGGCCATCAGCGCCACGACGACGTTGAGAAGGCCCGGGAAGATCGCGGCTCCAGCGATGGCAGCAGCGGCGTACGAGCCGATCGTGTACTGACCTTCCACGCCGATGTTGAACAGGTTCATCCGGAAGCCGATGGCCGCCGCCAACGCAGACATGTAGATCAACGACGTCTGGTTGACGATGTTGACGAACGACCGAGCCCCGCTCGGTGGCTTGGAGAAGATGACTCCCCAGAAGTCACCGGGCGAGCCACCGGATAGGGAGATCACCAGGCTGGTCACGATGACGGACGCGACGATGGCGATCACAGGCGCGATCAACGCCAGGCCCACGCGTCGAAGAGTGTTCATGCCGGGGACCCGCTTGCGCCTGTCATGGCGGTGCCCAGATCCTGGGGCGTCACCGTCTGGGGATCGAACTCGCCCACCAGCTGCCCGCGCAGGATGACCTCGATCCGGTCCGACAACCCGATCAGCTCATCGAGATCGGCTGAGATGAGCAGCACCGCCAAGCCTTCCCGTCGAGCACGTTTGATGTGGTCCCAGATGGCCGCCTGAGCCCCGACATCGACACCGCGTGTCGGGTGCGCGGCGATCAGCAGGACGGGATCGTCGCTCATCTCCCGGCCGACGATCAGCTTCTGCTGGTTGCCGCCGGAAAGCGACCGCGACAACGTGTCGATACCGGGCGTCCGAACGTCATACTCGTCGACGATCCGCTGCGTGTCCTGCCTTGCCCCGGCACGATCGATGAGGAAACCCTTGACTGCCGGGGGCTTGCTCTGGTGACCCAGGATCCGGTTCTCCCACAGTGGCG
>JANLYC010000464.1:0-1597 GCA_031365435.1 Nocardioidaceae bacterium | reverse complement strand
GGCACCTACACGTCATACGTCGAGTCGCGTATCGCCGGCTTGGCCTCGCGAGGTGAGCGCGGCTCGGACGGCGATCTGGGTGCCGCTCCCGTGGTCGCCTGGGCACCACTTCCGCTGCTCCTGCTCGGTATCGCCGTCATGTGCGCCGTCCTGCTGTTTCTCGTGTGATGTCCGAGTACATCGCTGTGGTCCGCTGGTCGCGGAACGGTCGGTCGTTCACGTACGACGAGTACAGCCGCGATCACGAGCTGAGCTTCGAGGGTGGGACGGTTCTCGCGGCTTCAGCGAGCCCGCACTATGGCGGGAGCCCGGCGCTCGTAAACCCGGAGGAGGCGTTCGTCGCGGCGTTGTCGTCGTGCCACATGCTGACGTTCCTCGCGATCGCGGCACGGAAGCGCTTCGTGGTCGAGTCGTAGACCGACCGCGCGGTCGGTGTGCTGGAGGGCAACGCCGATGGGCGGTTGGCTGTGACCCGCGTGACGCTCGAGCCGGCGATCGAATGGGGTGATCGGGTGCCGGACGAGGTCGTGCTCGACCGGATGCACCATCGCGCCCACGAGGAATGCTTCATCGCGAACTCGGTGACCACTGAGGTCACGGTCGTCAAACGCTGACGGCGCCTCCGGGTCGTACGGCCTGCAGGGTGTAGCTGTGCGGCAGCCGCCACGGGCGGTCGATCAGCCGCCATTCGTCGTCCCTCACCCGCTCCATCTGGCCGGGCAGCGCCTCCCACGGCACGCTGTCGTGTTCGTTGAGGCCGGTGATTCGGAGTCCCTCGTCGAGGAGAGCCATGACGATCTCGCCGAGTCCATGGTTCCACTCGTGTGTCACGTTGTGCTCGAACACGACGTCGGTCTCGACGTACGTGCCTGGTTCGTCGAACACCATGGGTTCCGGGCGTTCGAAGTACGGGTAGTCGACGACCAGCAGACCGTCCGGGCGAGGATCCGCCAGCGCCCACAGCATCGGGTGGCCTTCACGGATGAACAGGCGCCCGCCCGGTGCGAGGAGCTTGGACACCACCCCCGCCCACCTGCGGATGTCGGGCAACCAGCACAGGGCGCCGATCCCGGTGAACACGAGGTCGAAGGAGTGCTGCGGCAACACGTCTGCGGCGTCGTAGAGGTCGGCCTCGATGAACGCGACCGCCTCACCGGTCGCGGCAACCAGTCCCCGGGCTTGCTCGAGCGCCGCCGGGCTGAAGTCGAGGCCGGTCATCTGCGCACCGAGACGGGACAGCGAGAGGGTGTCGGTGCCGATGTGGCACTGCAGATGGACGCCATGCAACCCGCGGACGGATCCGAGCAACGGGAGGTCGAAGCGCACGACGGCAGACAGGAAGTCCGGGTCGCTGCGGAACCGATCCAGGGCATAGCCCGGCGACGATGCATGGGCGGGGGCACGCTCGTCCCAGCTGGCCCGGTTGATGCTTCGGTAGTCGTCTCTCACGACGCGACGGTATCGCCCTTGACGAGTTGCGCCGGCAGTCTCAGCATCTGCGCTGGTTGGTGCGGAGGTGGGTAACGAGGTGGCGGGTGAGGTGCTGTTCGAGTGTGGATGGCGGTGGGTGTACCAGTCGCTTGCGCAGGTTTCGCTG
>JANLYC010000361.1:0-2984 GCA_031365435.1 Nocardioidaceae bacterium | reverse complement strand
AACGCTTCAAACCCCGACCCTGCTGAGGACCTCGCTGGCTTCGGTCAAGCGTGTGCACGTACGTCTTCCCAACCCGGTGGTGATCCTCACGTCGATGTCCCTGACGCGGGGGGCGAGCATGCCCGGTCGAGGCGAGGGAGGGTTTGAGCAGCTCAGTTCGGGCCGGAGTGCCCGAGCGGCCGTCCTAGTCGCTGTCGAGCTTGTCGGTGATGGTCTCGGGGTGCTCAGCAGCCCGGTCGGCCAGCGTGTCGACGTCGGACAGCGCACGCTCCAGCGGCTCTTCGATCTTGCGCCTGACGTAACCCTCGATGCGTTGCGCAAGCCGGGCTCCGAAGTCGTCCGGGCCACGCTTGCTCGACAGCGGACCGGGATCCGACGCCATCGCCGGCGCGGCAGCGGGTTGGGGCGCACCGTCGATCTCCAGCTCGAACACCCGCTCCGGCTCGTCGATGTCCTTCAGGCGTCGTTCGCCCAGGGTGTGGACCAGCACACCCTCGGGAAGCGAGCTGCCCACCAGAGCCCGCGTTGTCTCCGACAACAGCACCTGACCACCACGCGCCACCGTGCAGAGCCGGGCTGCCCGGACGACGTCGATCCCGAGGTACCCCTCAGTCCCGAGCGCGGGCTCGCCGGTGTGCAGTCCCATCCGCACGCGGACGGGGTGGCCGTCGGGCCACGCATGTGAGACATGCAGCCGCTGGGCTTCGACGGCTGCGGTCACCGCATCGCGGGCGCGTGTGAAGGCGAAGAAGAACGCATCGCCCTGGGTGTCGATCTCGACGCCGCCGCGCTCGGAGAAGGACATACGCATAAGTCTGCGGTGGTCGGACAGCACGTCGCCGTACCGATCGCCGAGCGACTTGAGCAGTGTGGTCGACCCCTCGATGTCGCTGAACACGAACGTGACTGTTCCACTGGGCAGTGTGGGCATGCGCTCAGTATGCCGGTGCCGCGGCTCGCCACCTTCGCGGTTCGGAACGGAATTGCTGCCGGGGTGAGTGCTGGGCATCAACCGTGTTCCGAAGCGGCTGAACCTGGGCAAAGACGGATTTAGCGCAGCCTTGAGGTTGTTCTCAGCAACGTCACATATGCCGTGGCTACGGTGACCGAGGCCGCACCCACGACGTCAAAAGGAACTCATATGTTCACCACGTTCAATGGCTTGCCTCTGCATCCCTTGGTCGTGCACGCGATCGTTGTGCTGCTACCTGTCGCAGCCCTCGGGACGATCGGCCTCGCGATGTGGCCGCGGCTGCGTCGTCGGTACGGATTGCTGGTCGTGGGCGCGAGTGCGGCCTCGACACTGCTGATCCCGGTTGCCACGCAGAGCGGCGAGTACCTCGAGCGGCGGGTCGGTGACCCCGGCACGCACGCCCAGCTGGGTGACCAGCTCATCTGGTTCGCCATTCCACTGTTGATCACGAGTGCTGCGCTCGTCTTGCTCGATCGCCGTCGCGCAGACGATCGATCGAGGGACACCAGCACCGAGCACACGGAGGCGACGGCTGCAGAGGCCTCGGCGAAGCAACCGACCTTGGTGCGAGCGGTCGCGGGGCTGGCAGTGCTGGCCGCCCTGGCCACCAGCGTCCAGATCTACCGAGTTGGTGACTCTGGGGCTCGGGCGGCCTGGGGAGACACCCCGAGCGCCTCCCAGTCGGGCCAGTCCGGCTGACACTCAGGAGACCGCGTCACCCGGCAACCGCCCAGGAGGATCGTCCCCACGCACGTCGAGTGCCGCGGGTGGTGGTTCCTCCGCGCGCGAACCGGCGCTGAGCCGGTCCTCGAGGTCTGCGAGTCGTTGTTCCAGGCGGTTGAGCGCCGCGAGCACAGCCGCGTCCGCAGCTTCCTCACGAAACTCGCGGGGCTCCTCCTCCTCGCGGACGAACAGCGCCGCCAGTGAGGCGCTCACCATGGCCAGCAGCAGGAAGCCGATGATCATCAGGACGGCTGAGAGGATGGCACCGGTCGTCGTCTCCGGCGGTTCTCCGATGAAGCCGACGGTCGTGATCAGGCTGACGGCCCACCACAACCCACGCCAGTAGTTGCTCACCGTGTTCGTCTCGATGGCGGCGACCGCTCCGGCCGACACGAGCGTGATGACAACGGCTCCCAGCAACGCAGGCAGCAACCAGGTTGGCGTGATTCGAAAGCGTCGGCTGGTCGGCATCCGGCATCAGTCCCGCGGCTCGAGAGGTTTGACCCACACCCAGAACTCTGACATCCGCTCGATGCCGCTGACCGGAAGCAGCACGACGCGGTGGTGCCACAAGTGGCCCACATCCACGATGAGACCGCGCATCGCGAAGGAGTGACGATCCACCGTGATACCGGCGAGATGGCCGATGTGGTGGGTGCCGGCGATCACAAGAGCGTGGTGGCGCACCAAGGTCTCACCGGTCTCGAGCTGAGGCACGGTGACAGGCACCTCGAAAGGCTTGTCCTGTGGCCGCCAGCCCATGCCCCCGCCCCCGAGCTCCATCCAACGGAGCGGATCCTCCGCCAGGAGGACTGTCTCGGTGTGGAAGCGGCGGTCGTTCACGTCGGATGTGGTGAGGTCGAGCATCACACCGGAGTGTCCGGTCTGCGTGATGGAGGTGCAGGACACGGGGTGCTCGTGATGGCGGTGCTCGCTCCCGCGAATGACCACCGTGCGCAGCAGGTGTGCCGGTTCAGCGCAGACCAGCGCGGACAGGCTGCCGAGCGGGCCGTCAGCGCAGGAGACGTCGCTGTCGAACCAGATCTCCCACTCGTCCTCAGCTGGGTGCGCGCCGCCCGGATCCATCACCGGTGCGGCGTCGTAGACAGATCGAGGGGAAATCCCGTCGCGGCGGTCGGGCTCATGTGGCCACTATCGCACGCATCCCAAGAGGCATCTGGGGGCGTTCCACTGCTTCTGGGCGTCCTGACGCGTCGCATCTCCGCAGTCGCAGCGCCAAGACGCGCAGGGTGCTCTTGGACATCATCCGGCCTGCTGGGAGACTCCG
>JANLYC010000319.1:0-3451 GCA_031365435.1 Nocardioidaceae bacterium | reverse complement strand
GCGCCCACGACGGCGAGCGCCACCCCCTTCGCGATGTAGCCGGCCTGACCGAGCTTGACGACCGCACTGCCGGAGTCTCCAGACGTGCCGCTGCCCTGCAGGTCCTTCGTGAACGACTTCGTCACTCCGCGTTTGATGTGCATGACCGCCACGACGATGATGACGATGCCGACCGCCGCGACGAGCCAGCGACCTGCGGTCTGGTGCATGAGCTTGGCCGTCATACCGTCGGCGCTGCTCTTGCCACCCGACCCGGACTGGGTGGCGGTCTTCAGTGCACTGATGCCGATCGCCGCGTAGACGACGACCTTCCCGGCCGAGCTCACCCGTTTGATCGTGCGCTTGGGCTCATCGCGGCTTCGATGCCCCCAGGCCGCCTCGGTGACCTGCCACACGGACAGGATCAGCATGCCGATCCCGATGATCCAGAGCAGGAGGTCGCCGAACGACTGCTGCGCGATCTGTTGCAGGGCACCCTGTTGCGAGGGGGACCCGGAACGGTCGCCGAACGCCAGCTGGAGCGCCAGCCAGCCGATCAGGACGTGGATGATGCCGTAGGCCACCAGACCCACGCGGATCCCGCGCTCGAACCAGATGCTGTCGTTGATCTGCCGCCCCGTCCGTCGGGCGGTGCCACCTAACACGTTGGACATCAAGCCTCCCTCGCTCATCGCCGGACTTTACGCCGGATCGGAGCGATCGGCTCGTCGAGCCCGGCCCGGCTCCCGCCGGGAGCAGCAGGTCAGAGGTCGCGCAGAGCCTTCTGCACGCGCTGCACGGAGACCGGGGAGGGTGTCCGCAGCTCCTGTGCCCAGGTGCTCACCCGTAGCTCCTCGATCATCCAGCGAATGCGTACCAGGTCCGCTCCCGGCGGCTGTCCGTACGGGAGGGCAGCCACCCGGTTCAGGTATGCCGTCTGCACTCCGGCGACGGGACCCATCAACACGGCGTCTCGTCGCGGTGCGGATGGGTCCGACCTCAGCTTGTCGACGCGGATCCGCATCGCTTCCAGGTAACGCGAATAGTGTCGGAGGGCTTCGACGCCCGCCTCCGCGACGAAGCCGGGATGAACGAGCCGCTCCCACTGACCCGTCAGGTCCGACAGGGCAGGGAGCAGCGCCATGTCGGCGCGCCCGGACAGCTGCCGGCTCACGTCGTGAGCGGCCGGCAGCACCCTCAGCAGCAGGTCCAGCAGGGCGCGCGTCCGTGCCGGGCCGTCCCTCCGGACAGCGGCCTCCAGTCGCTCATAGCCGGCACGATCCCACACGAGCCCGCCTTCGGCGACGACCACGGCATCGACGACGGCCGCATAGGCGTCCTCGATCAGCGCGCCCACGCCGGCGTGCGGAGCCAGACCCAGCGTGAGCTTCTCGGCATTGCCGAGGTCGCGCAGGAGTGCCTGCGCTGAGAAGGGCACCGCCAGCATCAGCAGACGACGCAGACCGATGCGGGTCGCCGACGTCTGCTCGGGTTCACTTGCCAGCACGCGAAGGGCGACCGAGGTGGAGCCGGGACCGTCATCGCGAGGTTCTTCGACCAGCGCTGGATACCCGCGTACCTCGTGACCGGCGCGCGTCTGCACGAACGTGCGTGGGAGGTTGTCGAAGTCCCAAGCCGTGAGGCCTGTTCTCTCGATCGGGCCGGCCGCCGTCGCGATCGCAGCCTGCGCCGACGTCAGCAGCTGGTGGCGCAGCCCGTCGAGGTCCTTGCCCTCTCCCAGCACAGAGCCGTCATCGGCGACCACCCGGAACGAGAGCCGCAAGTGGGCCGGCACCCTGCTGACGTCCCAGGCCTCGCGCGGGACCACCACTCCGGTCGTCCGACGAAGATGCCTCTCGAGGGCGTCGACAAGCGGTTCCTCCCCCGGGACCGTGGCGGCCAGGAAGGCGCGTGCGTGGTTGGGCGCGGGCACGAAGTTGACGCGTAAGGACTTCGGGAGCGACCGGATCAACGCCACGACGAGCTCCTCACGCAACCCGGGCACGGGCCAGGTGAAGTCGGCCGCATTCACCTGGTTGAGCGTCGCCACCGGGATGTCGACCGTGACGCCGTCCTCGGGAGCGCCGGGCTCGAAGTGGTAGTCCAGCGGCAGCTCGTCAGCTCCGTGCTTCCAGACGTCGGGGAACTCCGCCTGCGACACCTCGTCGGCGGAGTCGTGGACGAGCATGTCGAGGCTGAAGGTCAGCAGGTCCGGCTGCGTGCGCCGCTCGGACTTCCACCAGGAGTCGAAGTGGGCGGTCGAGACCACATCGGCCGGCACGCGTGCGTCATACAGCTCGAAGATCGTCTCGTCGTCGACCACGATGCCGCGTCGTCGAGCCCGGTGCTCGAGCTCCTCGGCCGCTGCGAGCAGCCGCTGGTTGGCGGCGAAGAACCGGTGCTGGGTGCGCCACTCGCCCTGGACGAGCGCATGCCTGATGAATAGCTGCCGCGCGGCTTCCGGATCGATGCGGCCGTAGTTCACCGGCCGGTCGGTGACGATCGGTACTCCGTACAGGGTGACCTTCTCGAGCGCCATCACGGCACCGCGCTTCTTCTCCCAGTGCGGTTCGCTGTAGGAGCGCTTGACCAGGTGGGCCGCCATGGACTCGGCCCACTCGGGTTCGATGCGGGCGTTCATCCGGCCCCAGAGCCGGGAGGTCTCGACGAGCTCTGCAGAGATCACGAACGGCGGCTGCTTCTTGAACAGCGCCGAACCGGGGAAGATCGAGAAGCGGGTCCCCCGTGCCCCTTGGTAGTCACGCTTCTCCTCGTCGCGCATCCCGAGGTGGGACAGCAGTCCCGACAGCAGCGACTGGTGGATCTCCTCCGCAGCCGCCGGCGTCTTGTTGAGGGTCAGGCCGAGCTGCTTGGCGACCTGGCGAAGCTGGCTGTCGAGGTCCTGCCACTCCCGGATGCGCAGGTAGTTGAGGAACTCCGCCCGGCACATTCGGCGGAAGGCGCTCGACGACAGCTCCTTCTGCTGCTCCTTGACGTGCTGCCAGAGATTGAGCAGCCCGGCGAAGTCCGACGTCGGGTCGGTGAAGCGGCGATGCAGCTGGTCGGCGAGCTCCTGCTGCTCGGACGGTCGTTCGCGCGGGTCCTGCATCGAGAGGGCCGCGACCACGGTGATGACCTCGCGCAGACAACCGCGCTGCGATGCCTCGACCATCATCCTGCCCAGGCGGGGATCGATCGGGAGCCGGGCCAGCTGTCTCCCGAGCCGGGTCAGCCGCGGCCTCCGGCGTCCGTCGCCGGTGTCACCAGGCCCTCGTACGCGGCCACGCCGGGAGCGACCCTGCCCTGACCGACCCTGCCCTGACCGACCCACTGGTGGGGCGGTGGTCAGCGCGCCGATCTCGTCGAGCAGCTGCATGCCTGAAGCCACCGCACGCGTGTCAGGCGGTTCGACGAACGGGAACCTGGCCACGTCCCCGAGGCCGAGGGCCGTCATCTGCAGGATGACCGAGGC
>JANLYC010000309.1:0-4617 GCA_031365435.1 Nocardioidaceae bacterium | reverse complement strand
GGTCCTCCCGCCCGCGAATTGCGGGAAAGTTCAGGTCAAGACCGGCGTCTCGCCCTGCACCTTCCCGCAATTCGCGGGGGTCGTGGGTGGAGCGGGAGGCAGCGATGCTGGCCCGGGACCGGGACTGCGACGACGATGCCGCCCGGACGGCCTTGTCGGTCGCGCGACTCCATCGGTCGAGCTCGGCCACCTGCAGCAGCAGATCTCGCCGGGTCACGGTGCCTCTGCGGCGTACGGACACCGGCGACCCGATGCTGTAGAGCGTGTCGAGCGCTCCTGCCAGGACCAGACGTTCGGCAATCGGGCGGGACGGGCGGGCGCGTTGCCACAGATCGGTGAGCGACCGGTAGGGCCGGGCCGCGATGATCCGGGCCACCTCCGCCCCGCTGATCCCCTTGACCTCCGCCAGGCTCAGCCTGATCCCATAGCCCCGCCCCAGCTCCGAGGCGCTGAATTGCGGGAAGGTGCAGCCTCCCGACGGCGTGTCGCCCTGCACTTTCCCGCAATTCGCGGGGAGGTCGGGGTGGTCGACCTCGAGTTTTTCCATGCGGTAGACGCCGTCGGAGGTGTTGACGTCGAGGGGCAGTACCTCGATCCCGAACTGGCGGGCGTCGTCGAGGATGAGCCGCTTGGGGTACATGCCCGGGTCATGGGTCAGCACCCCGGCGAGGAACGCCGCCGGATGGTGGGCCTTGAGCCAGGCGGACTGGAAGGTCGGCAGTGCGAACGCCGCCGCATGGGCCTTGCAGAACCCGAACGACGCAAACGCCTCGAGCACGGCCCAGCAGCGCTGCACGACGAACAGCGGGTAGCCGCGACCCAGGGCGCGAGGGAAGAACCAGGTCTTGGTGTCGCGCTTGCCCTCGTGGTCACCGAGCGCACGCCGGGCCTCGTCGGCCTCGGCCAACGTGCACCCGGTGAGGGCGGCGATCATCTCGATCACCTGTTCGTGGAAGACCACGACGCCACCGGTCTGGCCCAGGATCGGCTCGAGGTCGGGATGGAGGTACTCGGGCATGCTCCAGCCCTGCCGGGCCCGCAGGAACGGCACCACCATGTCGCTCTTGACCGGTCCCGGCCGGAACAGCGAGATGTCGATGATGATGTCGTCGAACGTCTCGGGTGCGAACTTGCCGACCAGCTCACGCTGCCCGGGCGACTCGATCTGGAAGCAGCCGAGCGTCTTGGTGCTCTGGATGAGCGCGTAGGTCGCCGGGTCGTCGCGCCCCACCTGGGTCTCGTCGTCGATGTCGATGTCGAGACCGTCGACGCGGCGAACCTCCTCGGTGGCGTGCGCCATCGCCGACTGCATCCGGATGCCGAGCACGTCGAGCTTGAGCAGCCCGAGGTCTTCGACGTCGTCCTTGTCGAACTGGCTCATCGGGAACCCGAGATAGCTGGCCTCGACCGGGGTGCGGTCGAGCAGGGTGGCGTCGGACAGCAGCACGCCACAGGGGTGGACGGCGATGTGGCGGGGCAGCCCGTCGAGCTTCTCGACCAGCCGGAACAGCACGTCGAGCCGCTCCTCCCCCAAGCCGGACGCGCGCAGCTCGGGCAGCTCGCGGAGCGCGGTGCGGGCGTCCTTGGCCCGGATGTGCGGGAACGCCTTCGCGATCGAGTCGATCTCACCGAGAGGCATCCCGAGCGCGGAACCGACATCACGGATCGCGTGCCGGACCCGGTAGGTGTCCATCATCGAGACGCACGCGCAGCGGTTGCCGGTGTAACGGTCGAGGATCCGCTCATAGACCTCGGTCCGACGGGCCGACTCGACATCGACGTCGATGTCGGGCAACGCCTGGCGCAGCGGGGACAGGAACCGCTCCATCAGCAGGCCGTAACGAAGCGGGTCGACCCCGGAGACGCCGAGCAGGTAGTTGACGAGACTGCCCGCACCTGACCCACGGGCGGCAGCGCGGACGTTCATGTCGCGGATCAGGTCGACGACGTCGGCGACGGTGAGGAAGTACGACGCATAGCCCAGCTGGGCGATGACATCGAGCTCGTCGGTGAGACGGCGCTCGACCACCGCGTGCTGGTCAGGGGCGTACCGACGCCCGATCGCGGCCTCGCACCGGGCGCGGAGCGCCGTGTCTCCGGCTCCGGCTCTGAGAAACCGGGTGGCTTGTTGAGCCTGCCCCCGCGACTTCGTCGCTGCGAGCAGTCCATCATCGAACTCCGGGAAGTGGACCTCCCCCAGCCCGAGGTCGGCCCGCGGGTCGAGGGCGAGCCGGTCGGCGACCTTGCGGGTGCGGGCGACCATCCGGTCGGCCTCGCGCTGGTCGAACCCGGCCAGTCGGCAGATCTCGTCGGCGATGTCAGCCATCTGCTTGCCGGTCTTGAGGAAGCCTTCGGCGTTGGTCCGGTCGACGTGCCGGACGTCGAGAGGGACCAGCCGGCGGACGGCGTCGAGCACGTCGACCACCGGAGCGTCGCTGCGGTCGGCATAGCGGACGGCGTTGGTGAGAACGACGCTCTCGACGCCGAGGCCGGTGGAGGCGGCGAGCGCTGCCATCCGGGCCGCGTGCGCACTCGATCCCGGACCGGACCCGGGGATCCGGTGGGAGACGACCTCGACGAGCAGCCGGGTCGGTTCGGTGACCTGTTGCCACGAGTGCAGCACGGCCCGCGCCAGGTCGTCACGACGCAGGGTCGCGGCCCATCCGAGCTCGGAGGCAGGGCCGAGCAGGACGAGCAGGTCGGGCTCCTCACCGGGCCGGGCGCCTGACCCGCTCAGGTGCTCGGCGACGAGCTGTTGGGTCGTGACCGGGACACCACGCTCACCGCGCAGGTGGGTAGCCGAGACGAGCCGGCACAGTGCTGCCCAGCCGGCCTTGTTGCCGGCGAGCACGGTGATCCGCGGAGCCAGCCCCTCCTGATAGCTGCCGCCGCGGGCCGGAGACATCCGGGACCGACCGGCCCGGCGGGTGTCGACACCACCGGAGCGGCTCGACCGCGCCGGCAACGCCACCGACGAGATCGGGATCCGCTGGGGGTCGAGCACCGGCGCACGCTGCCCGACCAGACCGGAGGGCTCGATCGCCAGGTCGACTCCGAGGATCGGCCGGATTCCTGCACTCATGCAGGCTTTGGCGAACCGGACGGCGCCGTAGACACCGTCGCGGTCGGTGAGTGCCATCGTGTCCATCTGTGCCTCGACCGCCCGCTCGACGAGACTGCGGGGGTGGGAAGCGCCGTACTTGAGTGAGTAGCCGGACGCCACGTGCAGGTGGACGAACGGGTCCATGCCGGCGCCGGCCTAGTCCGCGCAACCGAGGAGCCGCCACCGGGCATCGACCCAGTCGAAGGCCAGGTCGAAGACGCCGTAGCCCCGATCGACGTCGTCGTCTCCGGCAGATCGAGGTGGTCCGGACTGGGAGTCACGCGGCTTCTTGAGCCGGTCTGTACGGCTCCGCCGCTGCAGCCCGCCCATGGCTTCGACCCGCCACCGTTCGGACTCGGCCAAGAGGTCAGCACCGAGCGGGACGGCTGTCACTCCCCCACTCCCCGTGGGCTCGGATCCCCCGAAGCCCCCGAACCCCCCGGACCCCCCAGACCCCTTGGACCCCTTGGACCCGTCAGACCAGTCGGACCCCACTCCGAGCAGGGCCGAGATCCCGGCCTGGTCCCACCAGGCACCGGTCTCGACCCAATGGGAGACGACATCGCGAACAACCCACAGCCGGTCTCGCCAGATGAACTGCTCCGGCGCCTCCTGTCCCGCAACGAGCCCGCGTCTGACCTCGATGAGTTCGTCGTACCTACGCATGCTCGAGAAGCCTCCACCACGAAGAGAGCCGAACCGCACCGACCGGCAACGACCGGCCTGACCGGGACGGGGCTGGCGGCCGCCCGGCGGGAACAGGGGTCGAAGCCGTCCCCGCCGAGGCGATCCGCCTCATCGGACAGGCCGCGAAACTCCATCCGATCTGTTCGAACATGTGTTCGAACAGATCTCCAGTAAACCTCCCCTGCGCTCTCCCGTCAAGGGGTAGGTCCCCACTCTCCCCCGACATCCACGGGATCCCGTCGACTAGCCTGAAATGCATGGCAGACAAGGCTTCTGACGATCCGACACTGCTCCATCCCGGAGTCGAGACCGTGGTCTCCCGGCTCCGGGCCGGCGGCTGGAGCGGTGACCTGCAGACGTTCGACGACGGCGTCCGGACCGCCACAGCGGCAGCTGACGCCCTCGGCTGCCAGGTGGGCGCCATCGCGAACTCGTTGATCTTCGACGCGGCCGGCTCGCCCGTCCTCATCCTGACCTCCGGCGCCCACCGGGTCGATCCCGTGCTCACCGCCGCCACGCTCGGCGTCGCCTCGCTCGACCGGGCCGCCCCAGACTTCGTGCACACCCACACCGGCCAGACGATCGGAGGGGTGGCGCCGCTGGGACATCCCGAACCGCTGCCGACCTACCTCGACAAGGCGTTGGCGGCGTATCCCGTCGTGTGGGCAGCGGCCGGACACTCCCACGCCGTGTTCAGCACGACGTACGACGAGCTCCGTTCCCTGACCGGCGCCGTCGAGATCGACGTGAGCTGACCTCGCCGTGACCCGATCGTGACGTCGGCACCGATTGCCGGGAGCAACCCGGCCGCCCGTTGGCACGTCTGA
>JANLYC010000247.1:0-8060 GCA_031365435.1 Nocardioidaceae bacterium | reverse complement strand
CGATCCGGCCGCCGCTCTCGGTGATCTCGACGACGACCGGTTTGTCGGACGACCCGCTGCCGTCGCTCGAGCAGCCCGTCGCGCCGGCGAGCAGCGCGACCGTCGCACCGGCGATGACCACGCGACGGGCGAGGGCATCACGCATGCAAGATCCTCCGATCGGCACCGAGGGTGGGGCACTGCGTGCGCCCCAGCCGGTTCATGGGTGCTCCGCAGGTCCATACGACCATGACAAGATGATCGTTCCCGGGAGTGACACACCTCGCTCCCTGCGCCTGCCGGAGAGGTTGCGATGCCAGAGCGGTTGCGACCGTTGGACATGGCGTTGTTGTCGATGGAGTCGGCGAGAACGCCCATGCATGTCTCCACCCTGGACATCTTCGAGACACCGGAGGACGGGTTCGACCAGGCCCGGCTCGTCTCCCTCATCAGCGACCGGATCGCGTTCGTCCCTCGCTACCGGCAGAAGGTTCGCGCGATCCCCGGGTGGATCGCCAACCCCGTCTGGGTGGACGACGAGGACTTCGACCTCGCCTACCACGTACGGCGCTCAGCTCTGCCACGTCCTGGGTCGATGGACCAGCTGCGCGACCTCGTGGCCAGGATCACGAGCCGGCGGCTCGATCGTGATCGCCCGCTGTGGGAGGTCTACCTGGTCGAGGGCCTGGAAGGCGGACGGTACGCCGTGCTCTCCAAGTCCCACCAGGCCCTGGTGGACGGGACGACGATCGACCTCGCGCAGCTGATCGTCGACGACACTCCGCAGGCACCGACCACCCCGGACGTCAGCTGGCACCCCGAGCGCCGGCGCAGTGGGCTCGAGCTGCTCGGTGACGCGGTGGCCGATTCCCTGCGGGACCCCGCTGCGGCCGCCGACAACCTCCGCGGCCAGCTGGTCTCGGCCGCCTTCGTCGCCGACCGGATGCGCACATGGGCAGGCCACCTGTCCGGCGCCCGACCGACGGTTCCGACCGGGCCGCTGGGGGCAGAGCCGTCCGAACAACGTCGGTTCGTGACCGTCGAGACCCGCCTGGCGGCGTACCGCAAAGTCCGTCACGAGCACGGTGGCTCGGTCAACGACGTCATCCTGGCCACGATCGCCGGTGCCCTGCGCGGCTGGTTGCTGACACGTGCTGAACCGGTGACCACCTCGACCCGGATCAGGGCGATGGTGCCGATGAGCGTGGTCGACGACGAGTTCGCCGAGCCGACTTCGCTCGGGAGCCAGGTCACGCCCCACCTGCTCCTGCTGCCGGTGGGCGAGGCCAGCCCGGTCATGCGACTGCACCAGGTGTCGTACGCGTTCAAGGCGCACAAGGAAACCGGTCGGGCGGTTGCGGCGAGCAAGCTGGCAGAGATCGCCGGCTTCGCGCCGTCGACCTTCCACGCGCTGGGTGCCAGGGTGGCAGCGGGCCACCCGTCACGCAGTTTCTCGCTCATGGTCACGAATGTGCCGGGCCCGCAGTTCCCGCTGTACGCGGAGGGCTCCCGACTGCTCGCCAGCTACCCGGTGTTGCCGCTGCTGCCAGGTCAGGCGCTCGCGATCGGAGTGACCTCGTACGACGGCAGGGTCTTCTACGGCCTCGACGCCGACCGGGACGCGCTGCCTGACGTCGACGTGCTCGCCGCCTGCATCAGCGAGTCGCTCGATGAGCTGGTCGACGCCTCTTCGGCGGCCCGGCCACGCGCGCCCCGAGGCAAGGTGGAGAAGAAAACAACGTCCAGGCGACGCTCCTCGCCGTCGAGGACGAAGGGCTCCTGATGCGCGTGTATGTTCCGAGCACTCTCGACCGGCTCCGGGACTGGTATGACTCCGACCGGCTCCCGGCTCCCGTGGCGGCGTATGCCGCGACCGAGTCCATACGTCGGGCGATCCCGGACGTCAGCGACGACGAAGCGGAGTACGCGATCGTCACGGCCGCGGCGGAGGCGTCACAGCAGCTGCTCGTCGACGACTTCCACAAGCGGGGATGCCGCGTCGTGGTCGTCGCGGAGATGCCGTACGCGTCGGTCGAAGGGGATCCCGACCATCCGGGAGCGGTCACCGTGGTGGCGCCCATCGAGCGGCAGCAGATCTCGGCCGTGCTCGCTGACAGTGTCGCCGTCCCGCTCACCGGTTCGCAGGAGGACCTGGCCTGGTTCGCCACCCAGGAGATTCCGCAGTTGCTAGCCTCGAGCGCAGGAGAATAGGGAGGGGCCACATGCAGGCGATCTGGAAGGGCACGATCTCGTTCGGCCTGGTCACGATTCCGGTCAAGCTCTACTCCGCGACCGAGGAACGCGACATCTCGTTCCGCCAGGTGCATGAGGCGGACGGTGGCCGCATCCGCTACCGCCGCGTGTGTGAGATCGATGGCGAGGAAGTGCCGTACTCCGACATCGGCAAGGGCTACGAGATGCCCGACGGTCGGATGGTGATCCTGACCAACGAGGACTTCGCCGAGCTGCCGTTGCCGACGGCCAAGGCCATCGAAGTGCTCGAGTTCGTGCCGATGGAGCAGGTCGACCCGCTCTACTTCTCCAAGGCGTACTACCTCGGTGCTGACGGCGGGCCTGGCGGCAAGCCGTACGTGCTGCTCCGCGACGCCCTGACCAAGACCAACCAATGCGCGCTGGTGAAGGTAGCCATCCGGACGCGTGAGGTGCTGGCCCTCCTGCGTGAGAAGGACGGGGCACTCGTGTTGCAGACCATGCTCTGGCCGGACGAGGTCCGTGACTCCAGCTTCGCGGCACCGAGTGACGACATCGAGATCCGCAAGCAGGAAGTCGCGATGGCCGAGTCCTACATCGCGACATTGCAATCCGAGTTCGATCCGGACCGTTACCACAGCGACTACCGCGAGGCTCTCGAGCAGCTCGTCGAGGCCAAGGCCGAGGGCCTGCCCATGCCCGAGGTCGACGAGGAGGACGGCGAGACCGCAGACGTCGTCGACCTCGTCGCCGCCCTGCGCGCGAGCGTCGACGCCGCCAAGAAGCGCCGCGCCGAAGGGGGCGTCGGGTCGGGCGCGCCGGCCAAGAAGTCGGCGACCTCGAAGGCCGCGACGAAGAAGGCGGCCGCGAAGAAGACCGTCAAGAAAGCCGCGGCCAAGAAGCCTGCGAAGAAGGCCGCCGGCAAAGCCACGAAGAAGGCCGCGAAGAAGTCCGCCTGAACCGCGAGCGAAACGTTCGGGGTCGGGGCTCTGGCGTGGTTTCACCCGTCTCCGGTCAGCGTGGCAAGATGCTTCGCATGGACGCATTCTCGACTGTTCCCGCCCCCGTGAACGAGCCCAACCTCGACTACGCGCCAGGAAGCCTGGAGCGCGCAGCGCTCGAGCAGAAACTCGTCGAGCTGCAGAAGTCCGAGGTCGAGCTGACCGCCACGATCGGCGGCCAGCACCGGATGGGCAGGGGCGAGGAGCTCGACGTCGTCCAGCCGCACAACCATCAGAGCCGGCTCGGTGTCACTCGTGGCGCCACGGCTGCCGACGCCAAGGCGGCCATCAGGGCAGCAGCCGCGGCGGCGCCTGCCTGGCGGGCGATGGCGTTCGAGGACCGCGCGTCGATCATTCTGAAGGCGGCTGACCTCCTGGCCGGACCCTGGCGAGCCACCCTCAACGCCGCCACGATGCTCGGGCAGTCGAAGACCGTGTGGCAGGCCGAGATCGACGCGGCCTGTGAGCTCATCGACTTCTGGCGCTTCAACGTGCACTTCGCCCAGCAGATCCTGCGCGAACAGCCGATGGCCAACGCCAAGGGTGTCTGGAACCGCACCGACCATCGTCCGCTCGAGGGCTTCGTCTACGCGATCACACCCTTCAACTTCACGGCCATCGCGGGCAACCTGCCGACCGCGCCGGCTCTGATGGGCAACACCGTGCTGTGGAAGCCGTCGGTGACCCAGCAGTTCGCGGCCCACCACCTGATGCAGCTGCTCGAGGAGGCCGGGATGCCACCCGGCGTCATCAACATGCTGCCCGGTCACGGTGCCGCCGTCTCCGACGTGGCGCTCCCGCATCCCGACCTGGCGGGGATCCACTTCACCGGTTCGACCCCGACCTTCCAGCACTTGTGGCGGACCGTGGGGGAGAACATCGCGTCGTACCGCTCCTACCCGCGTATCGTCGGCGAGACCGGCGGCAAGGACTTCGTCGTCGCACACCCGTCCGCCGATCCCGACGTGCTCCGGACGGCGCTGGTCCGCGGTGCGTTCGAGTACCAGGGGCAGAAGTGCTCCGCCGCTTCGCGTGCCTACGTCGCCAAGTCCGTGTGGCGACGCATGCGCAAGGACTTCGTCGCTGAGGTCGAGTCTCTCACGATGGGGGACGTCACCGACCTCTCGAACTTCATGGGCGCGGTCATCGACCGGAGGGCCTTCGACAAGCACAAGAAGGCGATCGCGCGCGCCAGGCGCTCGGCCAAGCTCGACGTCGTCGCCGGCGGGACCACCGACGACTCCGTGGGCTACTTCGTGCGTCCAACCGTGATCACGTCCAGCGATCCGACTGATGCCATGTTCGACACCGAGTACTTCGGACCGATCCTTGCGGTGCATGTGTATGACGACGGCGACTTCGACAAGGCCGTCGACCAGATGGAGTCTTTCTCGCAGTATGCCCTCACCGGAGCCGTGATCGCGCAGGACCGAGAGGCGATCGCCGAGACGATGGAGCGCCTCAGGTTCGCGGCCGGGAACTTCTACATCAACGACAAGCCCACCGGTGCCGTGGTTGGCCAGCAGCCGTTCGGAGGCGCCCGCGCCTCCGGGACGAACGACAAGGCGGGGTCGGCCCCCCACCACAAGCGCGGGACGTCGCCGCGCTCGATCAAGGAGACGTTCGCGCCGCCGAAGGACTACCGCTACCCCCACATGGGCTGAGCGGACGCGGCGACGAAGCGTTCGGGTCAGGCTCTGGCCGACACCGTCCAGGCGGTGGCGGTCACCGTGAAGGGTGGTGCTCCTAGCAGCTCCTCGCACCGGTCCCGCACCCGCTGACGGGCGTCGTCGTCGAGGCCGGCCACGTAGGAGCCCGACGGTCCGACGCCGAAGGTGTAGGGCTCCCACCAGTCCTCGAAGCTGCCGAACCGAGGAGCCACGCTCAGTCTCGTCTCGTCGGGGTCCGCAAATCCCGCCTCGACGAACAGCTGCTTGAGGTGGCCCGGCTGTGACCCCGCGAGGTCCGACTCGTCGCGGACGTGGGGGTCGACGTCGTGGGCGGCCTGCCAGAACAGACTGAGCGGTCCCTCCGAGCCACTGTGGTCCCACACGTTGGCCGCGACGACGCCGCCAGGGAGGGTGACCCGACGCATCTCACCCAGCCCCGCCACCGGGTCGGCCATGAAGTGCACCACCAGCTGCGCGAGGGTCACGTCGAACGTGTTGTCGGCGAACGGCAGGTGCTCGGCCGGGGCCTCCTGGACCTCGACGTGCGGGAGGCGGTGCCGCAACGCGGCGACAAAGGGTTTCGACGGGTCGCAGGCGGTGACGTGGTCGGCGCCGAGGCGCTCGACCAGGACCGCCGTCAGTGCACCCGGACCGCATCCCACGTCGACGGCACGCTGGCCGGCGCGAACACCTGCCAGGTCGGCGAACTGCGCGGCCAGCGGCTCGGAGAACCTGCCCATGAAGCGGCCGTAGGCATCGCCGCTCACATCGAACATCACGGGCTGACTGTAGCCCTGTGCACGGGCCAGCGGCAGCGGTCAGGCGACCTTGATCGCGGCCGACGCGCTGTTCAGGAACAGGTCCACGAGGATCGCAGCCCCGCAGGTCGCGCAGCAGTAGGCGACCCCCGGGTCGGGCCCGTCGTCGGTGGCGACGAAGATGCGTTCGGCAGCGCAGTCGGGGCAGTCCCGCACGACCCCGCTCAGCATGAGCAGGTCGGCCGCCAACTCGGCTGTTTTCATCATGCGTCCACGGTGACAGATCGCACCGACAGTTCTTCCCATCGACGCGCGCCCCCCGGCCACCGGACGCCCCGCGCACCCGGTACAGAGGGCACAGAGGGCACACGCGACTCGATCAGGACAAGCGGGACGCGGCGGTCTCCTGCTCGCGCTTGATGGCGGCATAGATCCCCTTGGCGACCTCCGCCTCGATCTTCTTGCCGACGAACGGGATCGAGACCTTGAGGTCACCGTTGATCCGCATCTCGGCGGCGGTGCCGTCGGAACCGGGGTTGACGATGGTCGCGGTACCGGTCATCCTCGCCGGTTGCCCCTTGATCTGCAGCACGAGCTCGGCCGTGCGCTGACCGTCGTCATCCGGGGCCGACCAGTTCTCGGTCTGGACCACGTCCACGGACTCGCCGATCATCTTCTTCATGAAGTCGGGGACGTCGGCCGGCATCGTACGGCTGACCACGATCGTCGACGTATCGTCGCCGTGCTCGTCGATACGCACGTCGTAGTCGAGTGCGTGCGTGGCCTCGCAGACGGCGCTCCGGAAGTCGGGATCGGTCGAGAGCTCGTAGACCTGGGCGGGGGTGGTCGCGGCCGGGTAGGAGATCGTCGCGCTGATGTTCATGGCGGCATCATGCCATCGAGCCCCGTGGTGCGACCCGCCCAGCGATAGCGTGGGGTCGTGACGAGCTCCGACGCGACCCGATTCGACAGCAGTGCCGACCGGCCAGACACAGATCCCACGGTGGGTGAGTGGCAGGGCCAGGACATCAACTTCGGCGAGCAGGGTGCCAAGCTCACCTACGGCAGCTACCTCCAGCTCGGCAAGCTGCTCGACGCCCAGCAGCTCGAGTCCGAACCACCGGCACATGACGAGCTGCTGTTCATCACGATCCACCAGGTCTACGAGCTGTGGTTCCAGCAGCTTCTCCATGAGGCGAGCACTGCGCGCGACGCGCTCGTCGACGGTCGGCTGTGGTGGGCCAAGCATTTGTTGACGCGGATGCACGTCATCGAGCGCGTGCTGATCGACCAGATCGACGTCCTCGAGACCATGACGCCGCAGGACTTCCTCACCTTCCGCCAGCTGTTGTCTCCGGCAAGCGGGTTCCAGTCGGTGCAGTACCGGGAGCTCGAGTTCATCTCCGGCGCCAAGGATCCCTCGTTCGTACGCCGGTTCCGCGGCCTCACCGAGGATGAGCGGGCGCGGCTGCAGCGGCGCCTCGACGAACCGACCTTGTGGGATGCGTTCCTGGTCGTCCTGGCGGAGCGGGGACTGCCGACCGCGACCGACGAGCAGATCGCGGCGTCGCTGCGGACGGCCGCTCACGACCGGGAGCGGTATGCCGACGTCTGGGAGCTGGCCGAGGCCCTCATCCAGCATGACGAGCTGGCGGCGGCCTGGCGGGCTCGCCACGTGACGATGGTCGAGCGGATGATCGGCACCAAGACCGGTACCGGGGGATCGTCGGGCGGGTCCTACCTGCGCAGCCGGCTACCGCTGCGCTACTACCCCATGCTGTGGGATCTGCGTTCGGAGCTGTGAGGCGACCCTGCGGACGTCAGGCGGTCCGCAGGACTAAGGTCGGGGTGTCGCACAACGGGGTGCGATCACGGCCTTCGGGGTTCGCCCCTGGGCGGTGTCGAGGTTTGCCAGAACAGGTCTTGTTCCATGCGCAGC
This sequence comes from Nocardioidaceae bacterium, assembly GCA_031365435.1. Lineage (GTDB taxonomy): Bacteria > Actinomycetota > Actinomycetes > Propionibacteriales > Nocardioidaceae > JANLYC01. Next base: position 502 of record JANLYC010000247.1, on the reverse strand, counting down.
AAGTTGGACGTCGCCAAGAACCAGCTCATCGCCGATGCCGCGGCGTTGGCCGAGCATCGCCACGCAGGGGTCGGGCCGGGCGTCGAGGAGACACGACAGCTGCTCGACCTCTTCTACCGTCACGTGGCACCGGAGGACCTGGTCGACCGTACGCCGGTCGACCTCTACGGCGCCGCGCTGAGTCAGTACCGGCTCGCGAGCAACCGCCCCCAGGGGACCGCGGCCGTGCACGTCTTCACCCCCACCGTTGACTCGAACGAGTGGGCAGCGGACGGGCACAGCGTCGTCGAGATCGTGACCGACGACATGCCGTTCCTGGTCGACTCGGTCACCATGGCGCTGACCGCTCAGGACCGCGCCATCCACGTGGTCATTCACCCGCAGCTGCTCGTGCGCCGCGATGTCACAGGAACCCTTCTCGAGGTCTGCGACGGTGAGAGTGAGGGGGCGGAGTCCTCCTCCGAGCTCATGCGCGAGTCCTGGATGCACATCGAGATCGACC